>CAZCJI010000287.1:0-4396 GCA_964498625.1 uncultured Rhizobium sp. | reverse complement strand
GATTTTCGAAGGAAATCCGTAGAACGCTGCGTAGGCGTCGTTGCAGACCGCTACGCGATCGTGCTTGTCGAAAAACGCGAACGCATCGGCGGTCAGCGATACGGCTTCCTCGAGCCTGGTCTGCGCGATACGGGCATCTGTGACGTCGCTCCAGAGCGCGATCCAGCCGCCGGCAGGGGTGCGGCGGGCCTTGATCTCCACGATACGGCCGTCGGCGAGATGAATGTCGAGTGGCCGGTACTCGCCCTCGCGCAACTGCGCGCGGCGCCTTGCGACGAAGGCCTCGACGCTGCGCGCGTCCGCTGCGGCGATTTCTCCGCCGGCGATTTCAAGACGAATAAGCTGTTCATAACTTTTCCCCATCAGCTCTTCGCGCGGGGGCAGGGAGCGGAACAGATAGTTGAGATGCTGATTCGCGAAGATCAGCCGCTCACCGGAATCGAACATAGTCACCGCCACGCGCAGGCAATGCAGCGCTTCGGCAAGCGCGGTCGATGCCGCGTCGTCGCGGTCGAGCGCTGTGGGCGCCGGCGAATGGGCGAGCTTCAAAATGCGCGTTCCCCGTCGAACGGCGGCACTGTGTCAGAATGGCATTAGGGAAAGGTTAGGCGAACGCTGGGATGCGCCGCCCGAATCGCGCCACCATCGTTAAGGAGCGGTAAAGACAGGGGCCCCAAAAGCTTGTGAATTAACGAACGAAATCGGAAGCGATTCAAGTTTCGTTAAGTTTGCGCGGCCACCATCGGAACCACGGAGTCGGGCGAGGCGTATTCGGTTAATGGCTGTTGACGATACCTTCGATATCGGCCTGCGCGCTCTGGAAGCGGCGCAGCGCAAGGTATTTGTCAGTATACAGATCGTCAAGGCCACGATCGGCGTTGTCCTGGCGACGGTGTTCGTCGGCGTCATCGGCCGTCCCGACCTTGCCGAAGCTGTCGTGTTTGCGGCACTTCTCGCACCTGCGTTGCTCGCCGCTCTGGCGTTTACGTCGCTGAGACTTGCGGTGCTGGAACAGGTGGCGCTCGCGATCTTCGCCTGCCTGATCGGATATCTCGCGGCATTGACCGGGGGCGTGACGTCGCCGCTGATCGTCTGGCTAGTGCTCGTGCCGGCGGAAGCCGCGCTCGCCGGTGGGCGGCCGGCCGTGCTGCGTGCCGCAACTGCGGCGGCGATCGTACTCATGCTTGTGGCTGGTCTTCAGGTGGTGAATCTCCTTCCGCCGTCCCGGCTGCCTATTCCCATGTGGGAAGCATACGCGGTTTCGTTGTTCGCGGCGGTGGTGCAGGCAGGACTGGTGGCATCGGCCGCGCAAGATCGTCAGCGGGCGGCGGACAGGGCCGCGGCCGAAGGTACCGCGATGTACCGCTTCCTCGCCGACAATGCGATGGACCTCATCACCCGCCACAGCGCCGATGGCCGTATCCGCTTCGCGAGTCCTGCCGCGCAATCGCTGCTCGGGCTCGCGCCGGATGCGCTCATCGGCGTGGCGCCGGCGGCGCTTGTGCATCCCGACGACCTGCGGCCGATGCAGGCCGCGTTGATGGAGGCGAGCTATTTCGCGCGCCCCGCCACCGCCGAGATTAGGCTTCGCCGCGCGGACGGTACATTTGTGTGGGCGGAAATCCGCTGCCGCCCTGCCGCGGCCGCCAACGGGGAAGCCGCGGACATCGTCGCCGTGACCCGCGACATCACCGAACGCAAGAGCCATGAACGCGCGCTCATCGAGGCCCGCGATCTGGCGGAAGATGCCAATCGCGCGAAGTCGAGCTTCCTTGCCAATATGAGCCATGAGCTGCGTACGCCGTTGAACGCGATTCTCGGCTTCTCCGAAGTGATGACGCACGAGATGTTCGGGCCTGTGGGCTCGCCACGCTATCTCGAATATTCGCGCCTGATCCATGAGAGCGGCGCGCATCTTCTGGAGCTCATCAACGGCATTCTCGACATGTCGAAGATCGAAGCAGGAAAGTTCGAGTTGTCGGAGGAAATCTTCGATCTTCGGGACGTGGCGGAAGCTTGTGTCCGTCTGGTCCGGCCGCAGGCGGAACGGGCCAGTGTGGTGCTCAAGATCGGGATCGCAGCGGGCGCGCAGACGATCTTCGCCGACAAACGCGCGATCAAACAGGTGCTGGTCAACCTTCTTTCCAACGGCGTCAAATTCACGCCGCGTGGTGGCGAGGTGCGCATCACGGCCGGCCTCGACACTCGCGGTATCGAAATCGCAGTCAGCGATTCCGGTGTCGGCATCTCGACAAAGGATCTCGCGCGTCTCGGTCAGCCCTTCGAGCAGGTGGAGGGCGAGCATGTGCGCTCCAAGGAGGGCACCGGCCTCGGTCTCGCGCTCGTGAAGGCGCTGGCCGCGATGCACGGCGGAGAAGCGACCATCGAATCCACGCTGGGCGTGGGAACGACCGTGCGTGTACGGCTCCCCTTTGCGACGGTCGATGAAAAAGGCGTGCGGATCGCGTCCACCCAGGCCAAGATCATCCCGTTCAAGGGCGCCGCGTAAAATTCCTTAAGCCGCGTTTACGCGTTCTTTAAGGCACCGGGCGCAAAAGCATCGCAATGCTGGCCGCCAAGACCCTGTCCGCCATCGACGAGTTCAACGCGCGTTCCGCGCGTGAGCAATGGCACGCGCTCTGCGACGAAAGGCTTGTCTTCGACAGCCCGAAGCTCGCCGATTTGCGCAATATCTGGAAGACGGTCTGCGGCGATCGCGAAATGCCGAAACGCGAGAACTTCACCGCGCGGATTCTCGGTCGGCATCTGCAGAATCTGACCTTTGTCGAGCGCCTGGAGGAAAACAGCCGGCGCCGCTATCGCTTCCGTCTGTTCGGCAGCGCCCTTGCGCGCTACATCGGCGACAGCACCGGCAAATATCTCGAAGAGGTCGTGCCGAAGATGTTCATCGCAAGCTGGTTCGCGACCTACGACCTCGTTGTCGAGACGCGCCGTCCGCTGCGTTTCGTCGCCCGCTTCCGCGCCGCGCATCTGGAGCACGTCGTTGCCGAGACCCTGGTCGCACCGTTGGCCGGCGAGAGCACCAAGCCTTGGGGTCTTCTGGTCTCCGTCATCTATTCTCCCGTCGTTGTCTGACGCAGCCTTGACCGTCGCGCGCATCGCGGCGACGTTGACCGCATGCAGCCGCGCCTCAAATCCGGAATCTTTGTCCGTGCGCTGATCCGGCGCGCCGAAGTCGAAGGCGCTCAGGCCTATGTCGTGCGCAAGGGATCGGAAGAAGCCGGCGCGATCTTCCTGAAAGTCTCCCGGCTCGACGGCACCTGTGTCGTGCTTAGCCAGGCACGCGCGGGCGAGGGCGATCTTGTGTGGACGCGTCCACTCGGGGAGGCGACCGACGACGAAAAAGCCGCGGCCTATTTCGAACGCCAGATCAGATTCGATCCCGATCTCTGGATCGTCGAGATCGAAGACCGCGAGGGCCGCGCGTTCGTGGATGAGAAGGTGGTGTAGGCCGCTGTTCCAGTGGCTTTTCATCGCGTGACAAAGCCGGGCTGGTTCTATATCTCCCGCCGCCATGTCGACACCTGCCGAACAAGCTCGCCGCCGCCGCACGTTTGCGATCATCTCGCATCCCGACGCTGGCAAGACCACGCTGACCGAGCAGCTCTTGCTGCTTGGCGGCGCGATCCATGCTGCCGGTCAGGTGAAGGCGCGCGGCGAGGCGCGGCGCGCGCGCTCCGACTGGATGAAGATCGAGCAGGAGCGCGGCATCTCCGTCACCTCGGCGGTCATGACGTTCGAATACAAGGACGCGGTCTTCAACCTGCTCGACACGCCGGGCCACGAGGATTTCTCTGAAGATACCTATCGCACACTGACCGCCGCCGACAGCGCCGTGATGGTAATCGACGCGGCAAAGGGCATCGAGGCGCAGACGCGCAAGCTGTTCGAGGTCTGCCGCATGCGCGACATCCCGATCATGACCTTCGTCAACAAGATGGACCGCGAAGCGCGCGACACGTTCGAGCTGCTTGATGAGATTTCCGACCAGCTTCAACTCGACGTTGCCCCGATGCTGTGGCCGGCGGGCATGGGGCAGAACTTCAAAGGCAATTACGACCTCTATGCCGATGATTTTGTGCCCTACAGCGCTCAGGGCGCGCATGGCGACCGCATTGGCGGCAATGCGGTCGGCTCGCTTCTGCCGGAAGACGTGAAAGCGAAGCTGGACGAGGAAGTCGAACTCGCGCGCGGCGGGCTTTCTCATTTCGACCCCGCGGCCTATCGCGAAGGCAACATGACGCCTGTTTATTTCGGCTCGGCGCTGAAACGTTTCGGCGTCGTCGAGTTGCTCAATGCGCTTGCGGAGCAGGCGCCGCCGCCGCGCGATCAGGCCGCGAAAGACGGCGTCGTCCATCCCGGCGACAAGGATTTC
>CAZCJI010000286.1:0-4413 GCA_964498625.1 uncultured Rhizobium sp. | reverse complement strand
GCGGCTGGGTGATTGGTTCCGGCGGCACTATCTTCTGCCCATGGCAGGGGCGATCTGGAGTTGTCCACCGAGCCATATCCTCGATTTCCCGGCGCGTGCGCTGGTCCAGTTCTTTGCCAATCACGGCCTGCTGTCGATCAACGGCCAGCCGCAATGGCTGACGGTGGATGGCGGTTCGAAGATCTATGTCGAGAAACTCGCGGCCGATTTCGGCGGCCGACTTCGCGCAGGTTGCGGCGTGGCCTCTGTTGCGCGCACGCCCCGCGGCATACGCGTGACCGACGCAGAGGGTGGCTCGAATCTTTATGACGATGTGATTTTTGCGTGCCATTCGGACGAGGCGCTTGCGCTGCTGCGGGATGCGACGGACGCAGAGCGCAATGCGCTCGGCGCCATCCGCTATCAGCCCAATCTGGCGGTGCTGCACAAAGACACAAGTTTCATGCCCAAGCGAAAAGCCTGCTGGGCCAGCTGGGTCTACAATTCGGATGGTAAGGGTAACGAACCCGCCGTGTCCGTGACCTATTGGATGAACAACCTCCAGGGAATCGACCGGCGCCATCCTTTGTTCGTAACACTCAATCCCGCACGTGCGATCGCGTCCGAGAATGTTTTGGATATATGCCAGTTCGCGCATCCCGTCTTCGATTTCGCGGCCATGGAAGCGCAAAAGGCGCTGAACGAAATGCAGGGGCTCAACAACACCTGGTTTTGCGGCGCCTATCTGGGACATGGATTCCATGAAGACGGGCTTGTGAGCGCCATGCGCGTTGCGGAGCGGCTCGGCGCGCCGGCGCCATGGGCAGTGTCCATACCCAACCAAACGCAGCGCATTGCAAAGCCCGCACTGGCGATGGCCGGATGATCGCGCTGTTCGACGCCCAGGTCTTTCACGTGCGGTTACGTCCGGCGAAGAACAGCTTCCGCTATGGCGCGACCTACCTCGTATTTCCGCTAAGTGAGTTTATAACGCGCCGGCGCGGTTTGCTGTCCATCAACGGCCGAAATCTCTTCAGCGTGAGAACATCCGATTACGGAGACGGCAAATGTCCGCGTGCGTGGATCGAAAATGTTCTTGGAGCCTGGGGCATAACGGAAGCTGATGGCGAAATTTCGCTCGTCACGATGCCGCGCATCTTCGGTTACGCCTTCAACCCGGTGAACTTCTGGCTTTGCAGGGATCGGAGCGGTGCCCTGCGCGCCGTTCTCGCCGAAGTGAACAACACCTTCGGCGAGCGACACTACTATCTGTGTTTCCATAAGGACAAAACCGCGATCGCGCCGCAGGACACGCTGACGGCGCGAAAGGTTTTCCACGTCTCGCCGTTCATGGAAACCAGCGGCCAATATGCATTCCGCTTTTCGCTGAGCGAAGATCGGGCGGCGATTCTCATCGACCTGTCCGACGCGCAAGGGCCGCTGTTGCGCACGTCGCTGACCGGTTCGCTCGCACCGGCGACAAGCTGGCGGCTGTTGCGCGCCCTGCTCGCCAATCCGCTGCTGCCCTTCAAAGCTATCACTCTGATTCACTATCAGGCGGTGAAATTGTTCCTGAAGCGCGTGCGCCATGTTCGCAAACCGGCGCCGCCGGCGAACGCGATCTCAGGCTCGCACGAACTCTAGGTGCGCTACATCGGTGCGCCCGATGGAGAACGCCGCCGCGCAGATGCCAAGGTAGTACTGCCAGTTGCGCAGCATCTTGTCGTCATAGCCAAGCACGCGGATTTCGCTTTCGCGCGCACGCATCCGCGCGCTCCATTCCCGCAAGGTGCGCGCGTAGTCCTGGCCGAACAAAAAGCTTTCGCGAAGCTTCAGACCGGCACGATCGGCCTCCTCGCGCAGTCTCGACACCGACGGCAGCAATCCGCCAGGGAACACATAGTGGCGGATGAAATCGCTGCGCGTGCGATAGACGTCAAACAGTTCGTCACGAATGACGATCGCTTGGAGCATCGCCTTGCCACCGTCTTTCAGCCGCTCCGCGAGGGTACGAAAATAGACCGGCCAATAGCGCTCGCCGACGGCTTCCACCATTTCAATGGAAACGATGGCGTCAAAGGTTCCGCGGGCCGCTCTATAGTCCTGGAGCCTGATATCGGCTTTCGAACCGAGCCGGCCGGACGCATAGCCATGCTGGGCCGGTGAAATGTTAAGACCTGTAACGTCGTGACCGGCATCCACGGCCTGCTCCGCAAAGCCGCCCCACCCACATCCGACTTCGAGAATCGATGCCTTCCGGTCCCCGATCTTGGAGAGAAGACGGCCATATTTGTTCCGCTGTGCGTTCGCGAGCGGCTGCTCAGGCGTTTGATACAGCGCAGAAGAATAAGTCATCGTTTCGTCGAGCCATAATGAATAGAAATCGTTGCCGACGTCGTAGTGCGCCTCGATGTTGCGCTTGCTGCCGCTCAAACTGTTGCGGCGCACGAAATTGTTGTAGAGCGCGAAAAGATGGCGATGGAACAGATCGCCGTACGCAAAGCCCTCAAGATCGTCGATGTTCAACAGGAAAAACGCGATCAGCTTTTCGAGATCTTCTGTCTCCCACGCAGCGGCGATATAGTCTTCGCCGAGGCCGATATCGCCACGCGCCGCCGCTCTTTCAAGAACGCTCCATTCGTGGATTCGAAAGTGGGCCTCCGGACCGGCCATCGCTCCCCGAAATCGCCATTCTTCTCCCCCCGGTCCCACGAACCGGATCGCGCCGCACCGGATGCGGCCAAGCGCTGCAAGCCATTGGCTTTGAACAAAAGATTTCGGAACCAGTCCCATTTGCACATTGATACGCGCGAAGGTGCAGACCGGATCAGCCGCATTTCCGCAACACGTGGGCTTTAGGCTTCCAGATACGCGGCCGTGGCCATTCCGCCCGCCGTACAGACCCCGGCGATGGCTTTGTGCTTGCCGCGATGTTTCAGTTCGAGAAGCGTTGAGCCCAGATAGCGGATGCCCGACATCCCATAGGGATGGCCCAGTGCAATGGCGCCGCCCTTGACGTTGGTCGTCTCCCAGGGTGTTCCCAGCTGCGCCTGATTATAGAGTGTTGTCACCGCGTAGGCCTCGTGGAGCTCCCACAGATCGATATCGGCCATCCCGAGTTTGTGATGCTTCATCAGTTTCCGGATCGCCGGCGTGATCGCGACGCTCATTTCTTCCGGCGCGACGGCTGCGAGCTGCATGCCGCGAAAGAGTCCAAGGATGGGCAGATTTCGCCGCGCGGCGAGATCGGCGTCCATCATCACCACCGCCGCGGCGCCGTCGGAGAGTTGAGATGCGTTACCGGCTGTCGTCGTGCCGCCCTCATAAACCGGTTTCAGCGCCAGAAGCTTTTCCAGCGTGGTGTCGGGCCGCGGTCCCTCATCGTGGTCGAGTGTGACATCAACCATCTGCGACTGCTGCGTCGTCTTGTCCGTGACCTTCATCTTCGTCTTGAATGGGGCGATCTCTTCCGCGAACCGTCCGGCCGCACGCGCCGCCTCCACGCGCTTCTGGCTTTCGACGACATAAGTATCCAGTGCTTCGCGGCTGAACCCGTATTTCTTCGCAATGAAATCGGCCGTCTGATTCATGGTCCACCACACCGCAGGCATGCGCTGTTGCAGGGGCTCATAGAAGAAGCCGTTGAAGTTCAGGTGCATCTGCGTGAGGCTGATACTCTCAACACCGCCCGCGATCGCGACATCGGCTTCGCCTGCCGCGATGCGGTTGGCGACCATCGACGCCGCGGTCAGGCCCGATCCGCAATAGCGGTTGATCGTCACGCCAGGCACACCGACGCCGAAATCTGCTTCCAGTGCCGCGTTGCGCGCGATGTTGTGACCGGTCGCGCCTTCCGGAAGCCCGCAGCCAAGCACCACGTCCTCCACTTCGGCCGCATCGATCCCCGCCCGCCTCACCGCTTCGCGGAGCACATGCGCGGCCATGGGAATACCGTGGGTCTGGTTGAGCGCGCCTCGAACGGCTCTCGCAATCCCCGTGCGGCAATAAGAAACTACGGCGACGTCACGCATGGGAGCTGTCCTCGTTCGGATGAAATCGGATTATACCAGCAGGCTCCGGCATTTTCTTGCCCGCCGGGCGATCAGCACATAGCGTAGTCCCATGAATACCAAACGGCACCCTCCCGTCCGCGGCGGCAATACGGATGAGCGCGTTATCCACGTCGTCTCCTATACCGACTTTCTCTGCCCTTATTGCCGGAAGTTTCGCACCGTCCTGAAGCGGCTGCGTCAGGCCTTTGGCGAGCGCATTGCCTATACGCTTCGGCACTTCCCCGTCGAACGCATTCATCCGGGCGCGACCTTTGCCGCGCGCGTGGTTGAAGCCGCCGGCAAGCAGGGCAAGTTCTGGGAGATGCACGACCGGCTTTTCGATGACGAACCGCCTTTCAGCGAAACGCAGATCCTCGAAATG
>CAZCJI010000285.1:0-4415 GCA_964498625.1 uncultured Rhizobium sp. | reverse complement strand
GTATCGTTGCCCAAAAGGGGGCAACCCATTTCCTGCCTATGGAATATCCCGATCTCGTTCGCGACGAGATCCAGCGGGTCGTGGACTCTAGGCCGTAAAACGACTGTCGAGGCGCGCGAGAATTTCTTCCGGCGTGAAACCGAGCGCGCTCAAGCGTCCCGAACGCGCGAGCATCGCAAGTCCCGTCAGCGCCGCGGCGACGAGCACGACGTCGCATTGGTTGTCGCGAGGACCGGCAGGCTGTCCCGTCGCGTCGGAAAGAATTTTGAGCGCAGCGATCATCCGGCCGTTGAACAGACGCTCGGCGTCGCTGCCGCCTGATATGGAAGGCAGCGCACCTTGTGCAGCCGCCATGGTTTCGTTGTCGCGCAGCAAGGCCAGCGCCGCTGACAACGCCGCCGCAAGCTTTCCTCCATTGCTGGACGCGACCGCGTCGCGCATCGAACGCGAGAGGGCCGAAAGATCATCCGCCGCCAACGCCAGCAGCAACTCGTCCTTGTTCGTGAAATAGCCATAGAGCGCCGCGGGGGCATAACCGGCTTCGGCGGCGACGCCACGCAGCGAGAGATTTCGTGCACCGTCGCGGGCCGCGACACGGCGTGCGGATTCCAGGATCGCTGCGCGCGTGGTCTCGCGCGTGCGTGTCCGCCGTTCCTCCCGAATCGGATTGGGCTCGCCCATCACCCGATGATAGGCGATTCGCGGCTATTAAGGATGCTTGGCTTTATAATCCGTAACCGCTTTGTTGAATTCGCTACCCACCTGCTCCTTCAACGACTGGTTCTTGGAAACCTTTGCATTCGCGTCCGCCTCGATCGAAGGGTCGAGCGGTTTTTTGTCCTTTGATCGCGCTGCCTGACGCTTCTGTTCCGCGAGATCGGACAGCAGGCAGGTCTGATAATCATCCGATGCCTTGAGAAAATCCTTCACGTCGGAGCTTGCGGATTTCATCTGCGCTTCCGTCGCCGTCTTGCCATCGACCGCAGCCGGCGCGATCGGCTCATAACAGGAACTTGCATCGGCAAGCGCGGGCACCGCCATCGCCAGAACCATGACCGACGCCAAAGAAAGATTGCGCAACATCGTCCAACTCCTAAGGATTGCACCGCCCTCACTTGCGGCACTCAAGCACCTTTCCCGGCAGGAACCAAGGCTTCTCAGGTATACGCAGCGTAAGGCGGCGCGGGATTGTATTCCATGGTCCGCTGAACGGCACGCGCCATCTCGATGCCGTGCCATTCGCCGGTCAACCACAATGCCATGTCGATTCCGGCGGACACACCGGCTGCGGTGACCACGTTTCCGTCCCGCACATAGCGATAGTGGGAAAGGACCTCCGCCGCTTCGCCCCGCGCCCGAAGCTGCTCGATGAAGCCCCAATGGGTGGTGACACGCTTGCCCTTCGCGGGGCCGGCAGCGGTCAGAAGCAGCGCGCCGGTACATACACTTGTGATCCACTGTGCATCGTTTGCGACCCCGGCGATCCAGCCGAGCAGCGCGGTGTTGTTCACCTCGCGGCGCATGCCCTGACCGCCGGGAACCAGCAGCACATCGAGCGCGCCGCAATTCGCGGTCGTCCGGTCCGGCAACACGCGCATGCCCTTGGCGCAGCGGACGGGCCCATCCTTTTCCGCCACGAGGAAAACCTCATGGGGCTGCGGTTTGCCGAGATGGGATGCGACCTGATTGGCGACGGTGAAGACCTCCCACGGGCCGACGAAATCGAGCTCCTCGACATCGTCGAAGATGAGAATGCCGATCTTGAGAGTCATTGCCGTCCCCGGAATACCGATCGGGCCAGCTTACAGCATCGGCGGGGAAATCAGAGTGCGCGTTCGGACATACCGGCTTTGACGCGCAACACCAGAGCATCGGCGAAACTGATCAGAAGAGCGATTACCAGAAGCAGCAGGGAAATCTCATAGACATGGCCGTCGGGACGATGCGGTCCGACCACGCGGTCGAGATCGACGACCGTGAAAGCGAACCAGAAATAGCCGCTCGAGAGACGTTGCAGGGAGCGCAAGGTTACGGATCGATCGACCCGCCTGCTGCCGGCGCTGAGCAGAAAAACGATCACGACGGCAGCGGTCAACAGAGAATAGGCAAGAGTGGGAAGCGACAGCCGTCCTTCGCCGAGCGTCTCCGGGATCAGCGCACAGGCAAGATAGATTCCCATGACCCCGGTAAAGCCATAAGCAAGCGATGGCCGCCGACTTCCGAGAGCGTCCGTCACGGCAGAGCGAACAAGTCGCGATAGCGGCGCGGCCACATAATAGAGAATGAACACCAGCGAGGCCGCATAGAGGACAACACTGGCGGCGAACCGCGCGGCATTCATATCGCCGCCGCGAACGAGGAAACTGGTTCCGGCAAGTGCCACGCCCAGCAGCGCACCGGCGATCAGGCCCAAGTCCCGCCGGCGCGGGTTCCAGCCGACGGGCGCAGGCGCATCGCCTGTGTTTTCGATAGCCACCATGTCGGTGCGTTCCCCTCGGACTTACGGACACAACGCAGGGCGCGGGATTTCGTTGCTATGGCTTGCGCGACAAAGCGACGGCAAAGCCCTCGACCGCCACATTGGCTTCGTGGCGTGGCGCGCAGGCCACAAAGCCTGCGACCTCGAGCCCTGACGCCTCCGCGAGATCGCGCAGATAGAGTTCCGAGTGCCGCCAGCGCCGCTTGGGACCAAGTTCAAATCCGCTGTCGGCGTTGGCTTCGACAGTGAAGAGAAAGAAACCATCCGGCTTCATGCGCCCGTGGACGCTGGCGAATATGGGCTCCAGATCGCCGAGATAAACCAACGTATCGGCCGCAAGAACCAGATCGTACGAAACGCCCTCACCCGCGAGCGTGGTTTCGATGTCGGCCACCGCAAGGTGGTCATAGAGGTTCCGCGCGCGGGCCTTTTCGATCATCGCCGGGCTGAGATCGATGCCGTCGAGGCGATAGGCGAGGTCCTCGAAGGCCACGCCGGTGAGACCGGTGCCGCATCCGAGATCAAGGATGGAGAGGCTGTCGCGGCCGGGCATGACCATGTCGGCAAGTTCGCGCAGGATTTGCGGCGCGGCATAGCCGAGTTGCCCGATCATGCGCTGGTCGTAATCGGCCGCGAACTGATCGAAGAGATGGCGCACATATCCCGCATCCGAGCGCTGCTGCGCCTTCATCGCGCGTGCGGCGGCAATTCTTGGCGCGGTCTCTTCGTCTTCTTCCAGGTGGTCGAAAGCTTCCAGCGCTTTGTCCGCCTCGCCAGCTTCGAGCCATGCGCAACCGAGCACGAACCGCGCATCGGCTAGCGTGTAATCGAGACGCAGCGCACGCTGCAATTCGGCGATGGCATCGGGCAGTTGCTCTGCCGCGAGCAATGCCCGGCCATGTTCCAGCGCGTGCAAAGCGCTGCGCGGATGAAGCGCGGCGGCTTCGCGCGCAGCCTCTACATCAGGCGGCAAGCGTGCATTTGCCGTTGTTTATAACGATGACGTCGCGCTCCTTCAGCTTGCAGCGGAAGGAAACGACGCTGCCGTCGATCCACATCTCCGTGACAATGGTCTCGCCCGGGAACACGGGCGCGGAGAACCGCACATCGAAGCCGGTGATCTTCGTCGCGTCGCATTTGCAGACCGTCGAGACGATTGCGCGGCACGCCGTGCCGTAAGTGCAGAGCCCATGCAGGATAGGCCGCGGAAAGCCCGCCATCTTCGCGATGTTTGGATCGCGGTGCAGCGGGTTGCGATCGCCGGAGAGCGCATAGATGAACGCCTGATCCGCGCGCGTGTCGCATTCATGCACAAGATCGGGCGCGCGGGTTGGGATGGGGTGCGGTTCCGGCGCGCCCTCTTTCGGGCCGCCAAACCCGCCATCGCCGCGCGCGAAGATCGTGTTGACCAGCGTGCAGAGTTTGTCGCCGCCCTTCTCGCTGACGACGCGCTCCATCAGGATTACCGCGCCCTTGTCCTTGCCCTTGTCGAAGACGCCGGTGATACGCTCGTCGAAGGTGACATCGGCGGCGTAAGGCAGCGGCTTGTGCATGGTGAGCCGCTGCTCGCCATGTACAACCATCAGATAGTTGATGCCGGAGCGCGCCATCGTGCTGCCCTTGCCCCAACCGATCACGGTCGCCATCGTGGGAATGGTCTGCAGATTGTTCTCATAGACGAATTTCAGCTCGTCCGCGTTCATCGGATCGCGCATGAAACCGATACCGAGTGCGTAGAGCATGGTCTCACGGTCGCCATAGCTCGCGGTCAGGCCCGTCTCGCTGGCTTTCATGAGTTCGTCGTAATTGATCGGCATGGGGGCGGCTCCTGAATATCGCGAGCCAGAGTCCTATCCGAGCGCCAAGCGCCTGCCAATGTGGCACCCGCTCTTTCCCTAGGGAAAGTTGGCCACTGTCAGCCAGCAATGCTAGCGTA
>CAZCJI010000284.1:0-4425 GCA_964498625.1 uncultured Rhizobium sp. | reverse complement strand
CGGTTCTATTGCGACAACTTCGTCGATCTGATGGGCGAGGGGCTGGCAGCCGACTTAAGGCATCCTGTGCCCCGCGCGGCTGCTTGATCCAAAGTGAAATACGACGTCATCGTTCTCGGTCTTGGCGCCATGGGAAGCGCTGCCGCCTATCAGCTGGCAAAGCGCGGCGCCCATGTGTTGGGCATCGACCGCTATGCGCCACCACACAGTTTCGGTTCCACGCATGGCGAAACCCGCATCACGCGGCTGGCTATCGGCGAAGGCGAGCACTACACGCCGCTGGTCAAGCGCAGCCATGAAATCTGGCGCGAGATCGAGCGCGAGACCGGGGCCGATCTGCTCTGCGCCAATGGCGGGCTAATCATCTCCAGCCACGACAATGCCGCCGTCACCCACGTAAAGGGCTTTTTCCAGAATACCGTCTCGGCGGCGCGCAAGCACGGTGTTCCACACGAATTGCTGGATGCCGCTGAAATTCGCAGCCGCTATCCGATGTTCAAGGTGCGCGACGGCGAGTTCGGCTATTTCGAACCGAGCGCGGGATTCGTGCGGCCCGAAGCCTGCGTCGAAGCGCAACTCGGACTTGCTAGGAAACATGGCGCGGTGCTGAACACCAGCGAGATTGTTCTTCGTTATGAGCCTCGTTCCGACGGCGTGCATGTTGTCACGGATAAAGGCGGCTATGACGCGGACAGGCTGATCATCGCCGCGGGTGCCTGGGCGCCCGAATTGCTCGGGCCCGCCCTCGCGCCGCTGTTCAAAATCCATCGCCAGGTTCTTCTCTGGTTTCAGCCGCGCAGCGATATTGCTGCGTATCGGCCGGAAAGATTCCCGATATTCATCTGGGAATTGCCGAACGTTTCGCAGGGCATCTATGGCTTCCCGGCCATCGACGGTGTGCTTGGCGGCATCAAGGTGGCCACGGAATCGTTTGCCAAAACAACCGATCCGCAAAGCGCCATACGCGACGTATCATCCGAAGAGATTGCGGAGATGCATGGGCGTTACATTGCGCCGTTCTTGCCGGATCTGAGTCCCCTGTGCGTGAAATCGACGGTCTGTCTTTACACCGTCACGCCCGATTTCGGTTTTGTGATAGACCGTCACCCTGACTCAGAGCGGGTGATTATCGCGTCTCCGTGTTCCGGTCACGGGTTCAAGCATTCCGCCGCCATCGGAGAGGCGCTGGCGGATTGGATCCTGAAAGGCGAGAGCCGTCACGACCTTTCGCCGTTCGGACTGGCACGATTTAACGGTCGATAAGTCGGACCCAGTTGCGGGACAACCATTTCCAATCCATAAGCAATAGCATAGGGTTGCGGCCCTTCGAGGCGGTGTGTCGGGCGTGAGAAGCAACATCTTCCAAGTGGTGGCGGGTTGCCTGCTGGCGCTCTGGCTTGGCACGGTCACGGCGCATGCGTCGCCTTGGGCGGAGGTCGGCGATGACCAGCTGCGCTCGGACATCCAGATTCTGGCGAATGCCGGCGTCATCAACGATATCACCACACAGTGGCCGATCCCGTGGGCGGGTCTCCTGTCCGCGCTCCGCGATGAGGTCACACTCGCCGAACAGCCTTCCTATGTGCGCGCTGCGGCGCAGCGCGTGGAGACATTCGCCAAATCGCAGATGCGGCGTGACACCTTCACCGGCCAGGTCACGTCCGACTTCACGAACCAGCCGGATGTCGTGCGCGGG
Organism: uncultured Rhizobium sp.; assembly: GCA_964498625.1. Classification (GTDB taxonomy): domain Bacteria; phylum Pseudomonadota; class Alphaproteobacteria; order Micropepsales; family Micropepsaceae; genus Rhizomicrobium. The sequence goes on along the minus strand of CAZCJI010000284.1, from coordinate 2,729 downwards.
TTCGACGGTCTCGGCCGCAACAAGGGCGAAACGCAATTCTCGCTGAACTACATGGACAACAGCACGGCTTTGCGATTGTCGGTCGGCGCCTGGACCGATTACACGGGCCGCACGACGCATTACGATCCCGATGGCACTTTTCTGGCGCAGCGTATCGGCGATGCGGTTGTCTATGGCGGCTATCTGACTCACTGGTGGGGGCCAGGCTGGATCTCCGCGCTGTCCCTGTCCAACAACGCGCGTTCGTTTCCCCAGGTCGGCATTTCGCGAATCGATACGTCGCCATTTCGAACGCCCCTGCTGAGTTGGATGGGACCGTGGCAGGCGGAGGCTTTCATCGGAGTGCTGGATGACGATCGCGTCGCGATGAACACGGTCTATGTCGGCACCCGCATAACGTTCAATCCGCTTCCAGGTCTTCAGATCGGTCTCGCGCGCACCACGGAAATGTGCGGCACCGGCCATCCCTGCTCGATCTCGGAGTATTTCAATCTCAACAATCAGAACAACAACGTAAACCAGACCAACGACGAAGGCCTGATCGACCTGCACTACACGAACACGATCAACGGGCTGCCGTTCGAGGTCTACACGCAGATGATGAACGAGGACTCGAACCCGATCGTGCACTCCGTGACCAGCCATCTGTTCGGCGCGAGCATCTGGGTGCCCGTGGTCAAGGACGCGATGCGCATCACGCTGGAATACACGGATACGGTGCCGACCCTCGATATCTTCAGCTTCGGCACGGTCGATCACGGTGCTGCCTACAACAATTCCGGCTACATCGACGGTATGCGCTATCGCGGCGAGTCGCTCGGTTTCAGCCTCGATAGCGATTCGAGGCTGCTGTCGCTGCAGGCGAGCTGGGTGGACGAGAAAAATTGGACCTATGAAGTGAGCCTGCATCACGCGACGATCGACGATCCGAACAACAAGGCGGGCAATGTCGTGACCACTGCGCCGGTCGTGGTCAATCTGGGGGAAGCGCGGGTCGGAATACCGCTCATCAAGAACATGAAGCTGGATCTCGCAGCACGCATCCAGGACGATCAGCCTCGCCCCGCGCATGGGGCAACGGGCGCGTTCGAGGGTGCGGTAACCGTCAACTTCTAGTCGTTAAAGGAGCCGTCGAAATCGGTTGCCGGTTCCTCAACCGCGTTTATCCGGAATTGACTCGGGCCGCCGTCTTCGCACTACAGGACAGCATGACAAAATTCGAGAACAGGCTTGGCGATAAAACCGTGCGTGTCGGCGTGATCGGGCTCGGCTATGTCGGCCTTCCGCTGGTGCATGTGTTCTGGCAAGCCGGATTGCACACGGTCGGTTTCGACGTCGATCCCGGCAAGGTCGACAAGCTCACGCGCGGCGAGACCTACATCAAGCATTTCGCGTCGGACAACGTAAGGGTCATGAACGCGTCCGGCCGCTTCTCCGCGACCACCGATTTTGCGCGTCTTTCCGAAGTCGATGCGGTGCTGATTTGCGTTCCGACACCTCTCGACGCCAAACGCGAACCCGATCTCAGTTACGTTGTTTCCACAACCGAGATGATCGCAAAACATCTGCATCGCGAGATGCTGATCGTTCTTGAATCGACAACCTATCCCGGCACGACCACTGAAATCGTGCAGCCGATCCTGGAGACCAGCGGTCTGAAGGCAGGCGCCGACTTCCTCCTCGGGTTCTCACCGGAGCGTGAGGATCCCGGCAGTGGTTACGAAACACGCAAAATCCCGAAGATTGTCGGCGGCATCGACGAGCGATCCGGCAATTGCGCGGAGCAGCTTTATGCGCTGGCGTTTACACAGGTACATCGCGTGCGCGACACGCAGACGGCCGAAGCGGTGAAGATCACCGAGAACATTTTTCGTGCCGTCAACATCGCCCTCGTTAATGAACTCAAGGTCGCCTACACCAAGATGGGCATCAACGTCTGGGATGTGATCGACGCTGCCAAAACCAAGCCGTTTGGGTTCATGCCGTTCTATCCGGGGCCCGGACTTGGCGGGCACTGTATTCCGATCGATCCGTTTTATCTCTCCTGGCGGGCGAAGAAGTTCAACGTCGATACGCATTTCATCGAACTCGCCGGCGTCGTAAACCGCGCCATGCCGCAGCTTGTGGTGGACAAGCTCGGCGAAGCGCTGCAGGCCCATGCCGGGAAACCGCTCAAAGGCGCCAGCGTTCTGATCATGGGCGTGGCCTACAAGAAAAACGTGGACGATCTGCGCGAAAGCCCGGCGCTGGAGATCATGGAGATCGTTCGCACAGCAGGCGGCCAAATCGCATTTCACGACCCCTACATTCCGGAAATCCTGCCCACCCGTGAGCACGCTGATCTGCAGGGCATGAAAAGCGTGCCGCTGGACAAAAACACCGTTTCGAAATTCGACGCCGTGTTGATCACCACGGATCACAGCAATGTCGACTATGCCTCTCTCGTGTCGTGGTCGAAGCTTGTGATCGACACGCGCAACGCGACGAAGAACGTTCATCGCGGCGGCGCGCGCGTCATCAGCGCCTAATCCCTAGATTTTTCCGGAATTTGGCCCGTTTTGCCGCCTTTACACCGTGCGCCGGGCGGCATTTACTCGGCCAACCGCTATTTCAGGAGTTTGTCATGGCCACTGGCATCAAGGACAAGGTCGCGATTCTGGGTATGGGTTGCTCCAAGTTCGGCGAGCGCTGGGACATGGGCGCCGAAGAATTGATGGTCGAGGCCTATC
>CAZCJI010000283.1:0-4455 GCA_964498625.1 uncultured Rhizobium sp. | reverse complement strand
GCGAAGCAATAGATGCAGCCATGCTCGCAGCCGCGATAGGGATTGATCGATTGGTCGAAGGAAATGTCCGGAGACTTGTTGCGCGCGATAATCGTTCGTGTGGCGTCGCGGATCACTTCTGTGCGCAGGGGCGGTGGCGACAGATCGTCATCGCGCCAGCCATCGTCCCAGCCGTCATCGACAAGCGTCCGTGTCTGGCGCTCGTACCGGCCCACGACGTTGGACAGCGCGCCCCGTCCACGGGCCAGGGAGGGATCGACTGTGCGTTCTAGGACAACCGTCATAGACGCAACATAAAAGTCCTATAAGAACAAATCAAGTACAAAATTCAGCGTCCATAAAGCAAACGGGCCCGGAGGTCATCCGGGCCCGCTGGCACGCTCAAAGCTTGAGGGAGAAATCAGTCCGTCAATCCAAACACAGTCACGGAATTCTTGGAGCCGGCATAGACGCGTCCGTTGGCCACCAGTGGCGAGAGGTAGGACCGGCTGCCGTTCGACCAGCTTCCGGCGTTCGCAGAGTAAATTGGCGCGCCGAGCGTTTCGGCGTTGTAGGCCTCAAGTGTTTCTGTCGGATTGCCGCGATTGATCAGCCACACCACGCCAGTACCGGCGGTGCTTCCATTCGACGAAACGACCGGGAACGAGCCGGTGCCGCCGGCGCCGCTGCTTCCACTCGCCGTGTTGGAGAGCGGCGTTGTCGCGTTGTTCGGATCGACGGAGTAGGCGCGAAGGACGTCGCCGCCGCTTTGGTAGAAGACGACGCCACCATTCGGCCCGACGTAATAGGCAGGGCCGCACCAGCAACCGCCGCCGCTAATCGTCTGAATCGGCTGCGAAGAACCGCCCTGCAAACCGCCGAGGCTCGACGCATTCAGGACATAGATCGTTCCGGCCTTGCCTTCACCAAGAATGAGCGGGGGATCCGATTGTCCGCTCACCGTCGGCACGAGCATGGCGCCGCCCGAACCGAAATCGGAATCGCCGTTGTTCAGGTCCTGCCAGTTGCTTGGGGTAAATGTATCGACTTGTTTTTTGTCCAGGGTGTCGGCAAGACCCAAGATGCTCTCGCCGTAACCGATATGGCCTTTGTGGAGGCTGTAATTTCCGTTGCCCGTGATGGCATAGACCTTGCCGTCCGGACCGATCGCCGGCGAATAGCCGCTCATCCAGACGCTGGATAGCTCGTAACTGGCGGGAGCCTCGATGGTGTTGAACTTGTCGACCAGCTTGAGTTTTTTGGCGTCGTAGCGAAGGAGCCAACCGGAGATGCCGCCTGCGTTGTTATCGCAGTGCGAACCGATGCCTACATAGAGCGAACCGTTGTTGTAGGCGAGCGAGGCGCGATTCCACTGATTTTGCGGATCGAAATGCATGATCGTTCCGCCTTTGAGTTTGGTCTGCGGATCGATCTCGACCGGCGCCTTGATGTCCTGGCCTGTGCCAAGGTCCAGCGCATGAAGCTGCGTGTGGAACGACAGGTGAGCGGGCTCGGTCGCAGCCACAACATAGATCGTGGCTGCATTGGCTTTCGTGCGCACGATGACCGGCGTACTCGAAATGCCGTAGCCGCCCTGAATATCGCCGCATCCGACATCGTTGGTCGATTGATAGGTGCCGAGAGAAACCTGCCACAGGATGGCGTAGGTCTGCGCGTCATAGGCATAGATCGTGTCATGCCCCGTGGCCACGATCAGCACGTCGTGGACGGTGTTGTCCGGCATGGTGAAGTTCGACACGAGCAACGGCTGCGCCAGGACGTTGCCATCGACATTCAGTGTCGTGAGCAGCCCGAAGCTCGGTGAACCGACTGTTGCGGGCGTAAGATCCGTTTCCGTCGAATTCCAGCCTGTCGGATAATTGTCGTTGTGGTAGCGCGTGACGGAAACCGTCTTGCCCTGATAGATGCGCCTCAGGCCCGCAGCGGCATGAGGGTGCACCGGCGTCGGCGGTTCGAGCTTTACCGGTTGCGGCTTCAACGCGAAGCGGCTGGTGAGTGTCTGCTGTACGCCGTTCACCTCGGTGCTGTTTGCCGGCAACGGCCAGTGAAGGGTTGCGGCGGCAGACATCTGGATCGAGGCGACAAGCGCCGCCGGGACGAAAAGCAGGGACCAACGGAACGCCATGAACCTTCTCCTATAGGACGGCGACGCGGAAAGTGCGTCAGGACGGCCACAATGTCGATGGATTTTCCGGCCGGGGTTTAGATTCGGTCAATCCATGACCGAAAATTTCATGCGGCTTGCTCTCGCACGGGGCTTGACGAGCTTGTAGCGTCAGCCATGCCGTGGGTGCGGCTCAGGGGTGGGGCGCTATTGTGACAATCCGACGTTGTATTTGCCTTTGCGGAATGACGCTCGGGGCGTTGCTGCTTCCCCTGGCCGCTGCGGCGGCCGACGCGCCCGAAACGGTGGTCGTGACGGCGAGCCCGCCCGACCCCGTAGGCAACGATGCGTTCTCCGTGGTTAAGGTGACGGCCTCGCAATTGCGTGCGCAGCCGCAGCTCGACGCAGCCTTGAAACTGGTGCCAGGGCTCTCGCTTTTCCGCCGCGACAGCAGCCAATCCGCCAACCCGACGACTCAGGGCATCTCGCTTCGTTCCATAGCGCCGTCCGGCGCGGGCAGGGCGCTCGTCACACTCGATGGTGTGCCGCAGAACGACCCGTTCGGCAATTGGGTGATCTGGACCTCGCTACCGGCAGAAGACCTTCGCAGCGCGGAGATCGTGCGGGGAGCAGGCTCCGGACCTTACGGCGCGGGCGCGCTCACCGGCGTGATCGCGCTTGATGAAGCGACGGGCACCGGATTGGTGGCCGGCGATCTGGAAGGCGGGTCGAGCGGCCAGCGCCGCGTGGCTGCGTCCGGTGGTTTCGATATCGATCGCTTCACGATTTTCGCCAGCGCGTCCGAAGAGGCCTCGACCGGGTGGATTCCTGTCGACCGTGAACAGCGCGGCCCTGCCGACGACGCGCTCACATTGGACGCGAACAATGCGTCTTTGCGTATCGAGACCACGGCGATGGACGACACGCTGATCTCCGCACGCTTCGGAGTCTATGAAGAGCATCGCAATTCCGGCTTGGTCGATGCGGAATCGTCCTCAAGCGGTACGACGGCGAGCCTCACCGTCGCGCACCCCAACGATCGCGGCGATCTTGGCTGGCGCGTTCAGGCATGGTTGCGCGATGTCGACCTTACCAACACGTCCGTGTCGATCAATTCGTTGCGCGCTTCGACGACGGAGACCAACGATCAATACGCCGTGCCGGCAACGGGTTGGGGCGGCAACGCGGCGCTGCGTGGGCAGTGGCTCTTTTTCAATTGGGAAGCCGGTGCGGACGCGCGTTTCGCGGAGGGAGAGTCGCGCGAGCTCTATGGCTCGGGGCTGACCTCGACGCGAACTTCGGGAGGCCGCAGTTCGGTTGCAGGCATCTATGTGGAAGGTGCAAGCCGTTTTAACGGCTGGCTGTTCACGGCCGGTTTGCGCGGCGACGAATGGCAAACCGCGAATGGTCATCTCATCCAGACTGGCGTCGCGCCGCAAGATGTGCGCTACCCATCGCGCAGCGGGACGCTGCCGACGGCGCGCGTTGGTGCGCGCTATACGTTGAGCGATACACTGTACCTGCGCAGCGCGGCTTACGAAGGATTTCGCGCACCTTCGTTGAACGAGCTCTATCGTCCTTTCCGCGTCGGACAGATCACGACCAACGCCAATCCCGCGTTGACTCCGGAAAATCTTTATGGCGTGGAGGCCGGCATCGGCGGTGACGATGGTAGATTCACATGGGATGCTGACGTCTTCTGGAACCAACTCCACAACGCAATCGCCAACGTCACAACGGGCACAAATCTCCAGACCCGCGAAAACGCTGGCGACATCAATGCGCCGGGCCTCGAGGCCGACATGCGCTATACGTTGCTGGACAACCTGTCCTTCACCGGTGCGCTGGACTATGTCACCGCGCATACGCGTGTCGTGGATGTGACATCGGGCGATCTCAGGAATGCGCGGCCGGCCCAGGCCCCGCGATGGACGATAACAGGCGGCATCGAGTACCGGCCGATCCCGCAGCTCACCCTGTTTACGGATGTGCGGTATGAGAGCCAGCGATTTGCGGACGATCAGAACCTGATACCGCTCGACGCAGCAACGACGGTCGATGCGCGCGCGTCCTATGCGTTCACGAAAACTCTGTCGCTCTACGTCTATTGCGATAATTTGTTCAATGCGAAAGTCGCATCGACCGCGGCGAACCAACCGCTCACCACCGGCACGAACGATGTTGGGATTGTCACGAACTGGTCCGCGCCGCGCATAGTCGGCGGTGGGGTGTCGTTCACGCAGTAGCTATTCGAGCGTCCCGTCGAGGAAGTCGAACACGCTTGCCTTGAACAGAGCGTGGGGAATCGCCGAGAAATGATCGCAGCCGGGCAGGGTGACCGCTTTCGCGCC
>CAZCJI010000282.1:0-4455 GCA_964498625.1 uncultured Rhizobium sp. | reverse complement strand
CAGCATCGTTCATGCAGTCCGAGAGAGGTCTGTACATACACGATCTACAGCTACATCGCGTCCGCGGACTTTCACAAGATGGCGCCGTTGATCAATACGTTTTACAGGTGGAACAACAGCTTCACGCTCTGCTCACCGGTGCACGACAAGGTCAAGGTTGGCAGAAAGAGCATCTACGGAAAAGTTCGCGCAGGCACGGTGACATATTCAGAGGGCTGCACCAGTGGTCCGACCACGTTTTTCGGCGACGACTACAAACTCACGGACAAGTCCGGTGAAGGCAAAGTCGACGAATTCATATCCACTCTGAGCGGCAAGTTCGAAAATAACGGCGTGCAGTACAAGGGAAAGGTGAACCTTGACGTGCACGTCTTTATCGACACCAAATAGATCGACCGCCGCATTCCCGGAATGTGCGCAGCCGTTATTTCGTAAGCGAGAATATCGTGCCGTTCGTGCCGTTGTCGGAATGGGCGTTGCCGTACAACGTCGTGCCATAGAACGTGCCCCCTACATCGGTGAGACCCGCACTAGGCATGTTGCCGTCGTGTCCGCTCTGAAAGGAATACAGCGCCTTCTCGACGCCGGTGTTCGGATCGAACGAAAACACAGTCCCTCGATTGGCGTCGCCCCCCACCGACGTCGTACCGTAGAGCTTGCCCTTCACGTCTATCAGATTGCCATAAGGATTCGAGCCATCGGCGCAACGCTCTTTGCTGCAGAAGGAATACACCACCTTCACAGCTCCGGAATTAGGATCATACGAGTACAACGTTCCGAGGTCGGACTGTTGCGAAGAGCCACCACCCGTGGATGTTGTGCCGTAAAATACGCCGTTGATGTTGATAAGGCTGGAGTAGGCAGCAAACCCATCCACACAATACGGTTGGCTGCAAAACTCGTATAACACCGTCTCGACACCGCTCTTGGGATCGATCGAGTATAGGACGCCACAACCGTATTTTGGGCCGTCGCCATCGCACCTGATGCCGCCGCCGGTATACGTGGTTCCGTAAAGGGCGCCCTTCCAATAAACCAGACTGGTGCCCGGGCGTGTGCCATCCGCGAATTTGTCGAAACTATGCACCAACTTTTCGACGCCGGTCTTCGGATCGAACGAGAACACCGTGCCGCAGATGAAGCCGGCTTCATATCGGCATTTCGGGCCGCCCTCGGTGGTCGTGCCATAGAGGACACCCTTCACGTCGACCAACGCGACGCGGGGTGCGGCACCGTCCGCACACTGCGCCTCGCTGCAGAAGGAGTGCACTATTGCCTCGGCGCCGCTGTCGGGGTCGAATGAAAAAATGGCGCCGCCGCCATAGGCGCCTCCTGCCGTCGTCGTTCCGTAAAGCGTTCCATCGACGTCGATCAGGCCGGCATCGGGTTCCTCGCCGTCTCCGATGCAGCCCGGTGCGCAAAAGGAATGAAGCACCGTCTCGACACCCGTGCTCGGATCCAATGAGAATACGGTGCCGCCGCGATTGGCGCCGCCATTGCCTGTCGTTCCATAAAGCTTGCCGTTGACTTCGATCAGCGTTCCCCGCGGCACCTGTCCGTCCGGCAAAGCACCGAAGGACCACACGACATTTTCCTGGTATTTGGCGGATGCAACGGCTGAAACAGACCACACAAATGCGCCGGCAATCACGCCCGCAAACAGAGCGGCGGAAAGCGATCTCATCAAATTCCCTCCAGGTAGCTCACGAGCTATTCGATGGTGATATTGACGTCTAAATTGAGCGTGCTTTTGTAGTTCTTGCTGCCGTTCCTGTACTTGAAGATCTGGGTGGCAACGAACCCGTCGGTTTTGCCTTGGGCATTGGGCTTCGTGAGCTTGTAGGTGTTGCCGTAGAACACGCTCTTGATGCCGGGACCGCAGATGCCCGTATACGTTTCGGTGGCGATGCCGATCTTTCCGTACTCGGACTTCTTCGGGGCTCTCACTCTCACCGGCGGGCCGGACGTGCAGCCCGAATAGGTCCACCGGTAGAACGTGTAGATCAGAGGCACAGTCTTATGGATCTCCGACGAGGAGACGTAGGTGTAAACAGCGTACGTGTAGGTCAGGTGGCCGCTATTCTGGTTGTGAAGCGCGGTCTTGTTGACCTGCTTGCCGGCATGCAGCGCCTGCAAGTGGAATTTGGGGGCGTCGTCCGCGAAGGCAGAAGCCGCGACCACTGCGCTCAGCGCCGCTCCAGTCAACAAAGCTCTGGTCAGTTCATTCATGATAGCCCTCCACGGACGCAAGCGCGGCCAGTCAACCAAGCATTCCTGACGGTTGGCCATAATGTCCTCATTAAGACTCTTAAAATATTGGCACTGAGAGCCGACACAGTCCAAATTGCTCGGCGTGGCCAAAGGAAACGATTTTTGAGAACGCGATTTCGGCGATGTCATTGGTGGCCGGCCCAAGGCATTTACTTTTGTGGGGCGTTCTCGGCCTTCTCTTTTGCCTCAAACGCTTCGCGCTTTTTGAGATCGTCTCCCGATAGAGATGCGTAGGTCTTGGGATAGTAGAGGCGCAGCCGCCTCAGTGCGCCGTCGATAAAACGATCTGGGTGGGACCGCGCGTCTTCCAGAAACGCCGCTTCAAGACCCGCAGCGTCAATCCCGCCCCAATCTTTCTTTATTCGTTCGGCGATCGACGGCTGCTCGATTGGGGAATTCACATAGAGAATGTTGGTCGGTTGATATCGGACAGCGTCTAATCGACGATTCACGATTTGACCGATAAGAACTTCACAAACGTCTCCCACCTTTACCCTATATGTACCCAAAAAATTACGGCACTTATCGGCGCAAGGCATTTGCAGGTACCAGTTTTTTTTGTCTTCGTCGGTTTGGCATCCGTAAGGAACACAAGGCGTGCCGATTCGTGGGTCATACTCATCAGCGTAGACTTGCCCGCCCAAGCCGATGTCATCGCGACCATCCGGGAGGCCTACATGTATCTTCGTTGGCCGCTTGTCGCTCAGGTGGTCGATGAGAGCCGGCAACGCAGAAGCTCCGCGACGCACAATCTCTCGCATCGCGGGCGGGATTGTCGGAGGCTTGGTTGGGAGAAGACCCATTTCGAAATGGGGCGCCTTGTCCTCTGCCAGAAATGCGCTGTAGTCGCCGCCATCGTCGATGCCTGGCGTGTTCTGGTCTAGCGTTGTGAGACTATCGATCAGATGCTCCGTCGGGATTTTCGAAAGATCGTCGCTGAGGCAAGGCTGCACCGACATGAGGAGAAGCAGCAGAGTGAGAGCAGTTTTCATACGCCAAGCTTGCCACAAAAAATCTAGTGGGACTTGAATTTCGGCCTGTTGGCCGCCACGTTCGGCTAGCGTGGACTGGTCGCAATTTGATGGGTCGCGATCGCGCCGGGGGGCTCCCCCAAAGATTTTCGCCGGACAATTATCTTGCTCTTGGATGTGTAACGATGGGGGTACCTCTCCCAAGAAATTGCGGTTCGAATGGCCGGGCAACGCGCGACGAGATCGCAAAACGGGATTCTTGTTGAGAACGCGATTTCAAGTCTCAACATCTTGGGGTTTCGGCAAAGCGGACCTCTAATCTGTGGCCGGAGCTTCTAATTCGAATTTTATTGTTCTTATTCAAAGACTTAAATGAGTTATTTGGTATTTTAATTGCGATTTCGAACAAAATCACTTGCTGGAGACCGGCCCACTTGCCCTAACGAGTCCCCTCCCCTATAAGCCGCGCCTTCAAGCGGCTGCGGTCGCGGGAGACCTTTACAGGTCCATGCCGGATGGTCCGGCGTCCTTGCGAACCATAGTCCGGCCGGGCATCCCGCCAGACCGGATTCCGTAGTCAAAACAGGGAGTTGACGGGATGGCTCTATACGAGCATCTCCTGATCGCGCGCCAGGACATCAGCGCGCAACAGGTGGACGCGCTGGCGACCCACCTCAAAACCATCGTCGAAGGCGAAGGCGGCAAGGTCGAGAAGCAGGAATATTGGGGCCTGCGCGGACTTGCCTATCGCATCAAGAAGAACCGCAAGGGGCACTATGTGCTTCTGAACATCAACGCGCCGTCGAAGGCGATCGTCGAACTCGAGCGCCAGAACAAGATCAACGAAGACGTGCTGCGCTACATCACCGTGAAGGTGGATGCGTTCGAAGTCTCGTCCAACAAGAACCGTCGTGACGACAAGCCGGAAGGCGAAGCGACGACCGAGGGAGCCGCACTATGAGCCAGGCTGGAGCCCGCGGTGGTGACGGCGACAAGCGTCGCCCTTTCTTCCGCCGCAAGAAGACCTGCCCGTTCTCAGGCGCCGGCGCGCCGAAGATCGACTACAAGGACACGAAGCTTCTGCAGCGCTTCATCTCGGAGCGCGGCAAGATCGTGCCGAGCCGCATCACCGCCGTGTCGACGCGCAAGCAGCGCATCCTCGCCGTTGCCATCAAGCGCGCGCGTTTCATGGCGCTGCTCCCCTACGTCGTGA
>CAZCJI010000281.1:0-4504 GCA_964498625.1 uncultured Rhizobium sp. | reverse complement strand
CGAGTCCTTATGGTGTCCGTCGCGCGCAACACCAAGATCGCCCGTGGCGATGCCGCGCACTTCACCGTTCTCGCCATAGACGATGTCGTGAGCCGGAAAGCCCGGATAGATTTCCACGCCCAGCGCTTCAGCCTTTGTCGCGAGCCAGCGGCACACATTGCCGAGGCTCGCGATGTAGTTGCCGTGATTGTGCATCAGTGGCGGCATCGCGAAGTTCGGAAGCCGAATGCTCCCCGCCGGTCCCAGGAAATAAAACCGGTCGTCGGTCACCGGCGTGTCGAGCGGCGCGCCTTTCTCTTTCCAATCGGGGATAAGTTCGTTGAGCGCTATCGGATCGATCACCGCGCCGGAGAGGATGTGCGCGCCGATCTCGGAGCCTTTTTCCAGCACGCAAACGCTGACCTCGCGCCCGGCCTCGGCCGCGAGCTGCTTCAACCGGATCGCCGCCGAAAGGCCCGCCGGACCGCCGCCGACGACCACAACATCGTATTCCATGCTCTCGCGTTGGACGGGCTCGGTCATGGGCAAATTCCTGCGGATTCCTCTCCCGGACGGTTATGGGACGCCGGATTTGCCGGATGCAATCCCCTCCCGGCCTCGATAGGCTCCGGCGCTCACATGTTCCGCTAGGGAAAAGAACCTCGATGCCCTCTGCGCCGGATTCGCTGTCCGCCCTCGCCTGGCTTGTCGAAGCCGGGGCCGACGAGGCCATGGGTGACGCGCCAGCCGACCGGTTCGCGGTGCGGGCACCGGTTCAGGCGCCCAAAGCGGCAGTACCCCCCGTCGCGAAAGCACCTGCAACTCAAAAACCGGCAGATCCTATCGAAACAGACTCCATTGGAACTGCCATCGCACTCGCGCGCGGCGCCAACTCGCTGGCGGAGTTGAAGGCGGCACTCCAAGGCTTCGACGGCTGCGCACTCAAGAAGTCCGCGACCAACACCGTGTTCGCAGACGGCAATCCGGCGCATCGCATCATGTTCATCGGTGAGGCACCGGGACGCGACGAAGACAAGCAAGGTCTCCCGTTCGTCGGACGCGCAGGCAAGCTGCTCGACAAAATGATGGCGGCAATCCATCTGGACCGCACAACGGCTTACATCACCAACGTCATCAACTGGCGGCCGCCGGACAATCGCGATCCTTCTCCCGAGGAGGCGGCCATGTGCCTGCCTTTCCTCAGGCGGCACATCGAACTGGTGAATCCAGGAGTCATGATCCTGCTCGGCGCCGTCGCAGTGCGGCATGTCATGGGGCGCAGCGACGGAATCATGAAAACACGCGGGAAATGGCTCGACTACAACGTCAACGGCCGCATGGTTCCCGTGATGCCAACATTACATCCCGCTTATCTTTTGCGGCAACCGGCGCACAAAAAGCTGGCATGGCGCGATTTACAGATGATCGAGCAGAAGATCCTCTCCCTGCACTTGCTTGAGCGAAACGCCGCCGAAGGCTAGTACGGCGTGTCACAGCGGAAACTTTCCATGACGGCGAAGCGCGCGGCCCTGGCATTCTCGATCCTGACGGCCTGTGTCGCTTCCGCAAGCGCGGATGACGCGATCCTTCAGCCGGCCAATTCCACGCAGCCTGTGCAGATTCTCTCGGCCACCGATTCCGACCGTTACCGTCAGATATTTGCCGCCGAGCGTGAAGGCCGCTTCGACAAGGCCACGGCGCTGATGGGCGGCGTCAGCGATCCCTCTCTGAAAGGGTACGTTGAGGCCGAGCATTTTCTCTCGCCTCACAGCAAGCGCGCCTCGGTCGCGGAGCTGATCGATTGGCTCCGGCAGTATCGGGATCTGGCGGTTGCCGATCGCATCTACCGGCTCGCGGTGAAGCGTTCGGCCAAGAAGGTCAAGCGTCACCATCGCGTTACGCTCGTTGCCGTCGTCACGAATATTCCGGCGCCGGCGGGAATGCCCCGCATGCGTGGCGGCGGCTATGAAGACGCGAACTTGCCCGATCCGCCCCTGAGCTCCGATGCGGCGCGCACGGCGTCGGAACGTATCAACGTCGCCATCAAGGCGGATCAGCCCGATCAGGCCCTGGCGATTCTGCAGCCGTTGATCGACAGCAGCGCGATTCCGCCTTCCGACGCTGCGCGCCTGTCCCAGCATATCGCCGCGTCGTACTTCGCCGAGGGCCTGGATCAAAAAGCCTACGATCTGGCCGCGCGTGTTTCCGAGACCGACCGCCGGTCTGCACCCATGCTCGACTGGAACGCCGGACTGGCCGCCTTCCGCCTTGGGCTGTTTCATGACTCGGCACAATATTTCGAAACCCTTGCGCAGGTCGGATCCGTTCCCAATTGGGTGAGGGCTGCGGCAGCGTTCTGGGCCGCGCGCGCGCATGCCCGTGGTGGAGAGCCGGACAAGGTCATAACCCTGCTGGGCGTGGCGGCGCGCGAAGAGCCGACATTTTACGGCCTGCTCGCGGAACAGATGCTCGGGCAGGATACGCAGTTCGGGTTTTCCGATCCGGTCGTCGATCCGGACAGCTTCGCGCGCCTGATGCAAATTCCGGCGGCGCACCGGGCAGCGGCGCTCTCGCAGATTGGCGAACGCGCCAATGCAGATGAAGAGCTTCAGCGCGCTTTTGGCGAGAGCGACCCCAAGCTCGATCCCACACTGGTCGCATTGGCGCGCGAGGTCGGATCGCCAAGCATCGAGATGCGCGCGAGCGAGACCAGCGCTTCGCGCGGCATCAAGCTGACGGGCCTGTTTCCCATTCCACCGTACAAGCCCGACGGCGGGTACACGATCGATCCCGCAATCGTGCTGGCCATCATTCGCGCGGAAAGCCGCTTTCATCCCACGGCGGTGTCCGGTCCTGGCGCGCGCGGGCTGATGCAGATCATGCCGGGAACGGCCACACATATCGCCGGCGCCGGTGCTGCGGCGCAGCTGAGCGATCCGGGTTACAACATGACGATCGGTCAGCGCTATGTCGCGGAACTGCTGAACACATATAGCGGCAATCTGGTCAAACTGTGTGCCGCCTACGACGCCGGTGTGCTCAAGGTCTCAAACTGGGAGACCGCACGCGCAGGCAAGGGCGACGATGCATTGCTCTTCATCGAGAGTATGCGCGCACCGGAAACGCGCCTCTATGTGAAGCGGGTTCTGACCTATTACTGGATGTATCGCAGGCGGCTCGGCCTAACCGCCCCTGCCTTGACGGATACGGCGGCGGGCGATTGGCCGGTCTACCATCCGCCGCACCAACCGGCGCCCCCACCACCTCCGGCGCCCACTCCTGAAGACGACAATGACAGCGACCCACAAACTTGATGAGATCATCGCGTTCGTCCCCGTCCGCATCGCGATCATGACGGTGTCGGACACGCGCGATGCCTCGGATGATGTGTCGGGCGACACTTTGGCAAAACGTGTCGAGGACGCAGGCCACACTCTCGCCGCGCGCACATTGCTGCGCGACGATCAGGCCGAGATCACAAAGCAGCTCCGCGCGTGGATCGCGGACAAAAGCATCGATGTCGTGATCTCCACAGGTGGGACCGGCCTGACCGGCCGCGACGTGACGGTGGAAGCGTTTCGTTCGGTATTCGAAAAGGAAATCGACGGATTCTCGGTAATATTCCACCAGATCAGTTTCGAGAAAATCGGGACATCGACGCTGCAATCGCGTGCGTGCGCAGGGCTCGCCGGCGGCACCTATCTCTTCGCGTTGCCGGGCTCCCCAGGCGCGGTAAAGGATGGCTGGGACGGCATCCTCAAATGGCAGCTCGATATCCGTCACAGACCCTGCAACTTCGTGGAAATCATGCCGAGGCTGGAGGAATGATGGCTTCAGGCCATGCGATGTTTGGACTGGTCGCGATCGTTCTTCCCGTGGCCGCGATACTCTATGGCCTTGTTGCGTTCGGCATCATCACGTTTCGCAAATTACCGGAAGAGCAGAAAGGGCCAAAGCCTCGCCCACCGCGCAAGACGCCACCGGGCAGCCGCCCGCCGAGACCGCGCTAAACGAGCGTCGCCTCCGTGCTTGCCGCGATCTGATCGGCGGTGACACCCGGCGCCAATTCGACAAGCTTCAATCCGCCTGGCACCACATCGAACACGCCTAGATTGGTGATGATGCGCTGAACGCACCTCACGCCCGTGAGAGGCAATTCGCATTTCCGAAGCAATTTCGACCGCCCGGCCTTGTCCGTATGATCCATTATTACGACGCAGCGCTTCACACCCGCGACCAGATCCATCGCCCCGCCCATGCCTTTGACAAGTTTGCCGGGCACCATCCAGTTCGCGAGATCGCCGGTCTCGGATACTTCCATCGCGCCAAGGATCGAAAGATCGATGTGCCCCCCGCGGATCATCGCGAAACTGTCGGCTGACGAGAAATAGGATGTACGCGGGAGCGCGGTCACCGTCTGCTTGCCCGCGTTGACGAGATCGGGATCGACTTCATTCTCCGTCGGAAAGGGCCCCATGCCAAGCATGCCGTTCTCCGACTGCAGCGTCACATCCATGCCTTCGGG
>CAZCJI010000280.1:0-4520 GCA_964498625.1 uncultured Rhizobium sp. | reverse complement strand
CACCGCCGGCGTGCTCGAAATTGACCAGCATCGTGCAAATGGAGATATCGGCGATGGAGAATGCCCCGCCCGCGAAATACTCCTTGTCGCCGATTTCCTTCTCCAGATAGTCGAACATCGGCGGCAGCGTCTCGGTCAAAGTTTTCTGACAAAGCTCCTCGTCCACCGGCGCGCGCATGATCTTTTTCACCACGCGTTCGAATTAGAAACCACGGCCCCTCGCCACCGTGAGCGCGGAGTCCGCGTTCTCTTCTTACCAGAGTGCCCGGGCACGCTGGAACGGATCGCTTGGGTAGAGCGCGGGCTTGGGGAATTTGTGTTCCAGATAATCGCAGATCACTGATGAATCGGAGACGTGGTTCGGCTCCGGCACATCCGTGTCGCGGAACGCGGGGATGCGGCGAAGCGGGCTGATCTCGGAGAACTCCGGCGGCGCACCGAACGGGTTCACGGGATCGATCGTATATTCCAGATCCTTCTCCGCCATCACGACACGTACCTTGCGCACGAACGGCGACACCGTGCTTCCATAGACGATCAATGCCATAGCCTAGCTCCCTGGATATTATTCTTTGTCCTTAGCGTGTCAGGCTTGTGTGACGAAGATCAAGCGGGGGCTTCCACTTTCAACTTCGGCGAGCGCTCGGGCGGAAGATTGTCGTAGAGATCCGCGATCAAATCCGTTTTCAGCGTCTGGCGCTTGGGATCATCCCACAGATTTTCCCACTGTCGCGGATCGTTATTGAGGTCGTAAAGCTCACCTTCCGTTCCGTCATATTTGATGCGCGTTCCGGCGGCGGCGAACTGTGGCCAGGTTTCCTCAAGCCCATTGGGCTGGCCCGGCGTCGATGGTTCATAACGCGTGAGCACATAGCCATCGCGCACGATTGAGCGCATGTGGAATCCGTAGCCAGGAAACTGGCTGTCCCACTCGCACATCGCGCGTTGCCGCGAGCCGTCTTCCGAGATAGGAAGCACCTTGCCCTGCATCCATCCCGCCTGCGCGACGCTAGCGACGTGAGCAAAGGTGGATGCGAGATCGACCTGCTCTACCGGCTGGTTGATCAGAGCCGGCACGACCTTCACGTTCGGTGCGGGCCGCCAGATGAATGGCAGGCGCATCAGCGCATCGACATGGAACGGGCCCTTGTAGACGAACCCGAAATCGCCCTGGAGCTCGCCATGATCGGTGGTGAAGAACACATCGGTGTCGCCGTCCCATCCACGAGCCCTGACCTGCGCCATCACACGGCCGACCGCGTCGTCGATCAACTCGTTCATCACATGAACCTTGGCGTTAATCTCGCGGATATTGTCGTGTGAAAGCTGCTGCGGCGTGAAGTTCATCGGGCCGCCTTCGATGTTCGCAAACGTGCCGTCGTAATAGGCAAGCCAGTGCGCCGGCTTTTTCGCCAGCACCTCGCGAATTTTCTCTCGCGTCACGGGATACCCGTCAGGCAACGGCAGATCGCGCCAGCCGCAGCGTTTATTTTCCTCTTTCGGCGGATCCCAGGGGTGATGCGGATCGGGAAAGCTCAGCCACAAAAACCAGTCGTCATCGGCATCGAGACCTTTCAGCCAATCTTCCGCGAGGCCCGCGAGCCAGTCGGTATGATAGAGTTCACGCGGCACAGGGTTGTTCGCCGTCTCCGGCGCGCCGGTATCGCCGCCAGGCGCCGCATTGAGCAGCGGCGGCGAAGCATTGAAGAACTCCGGATGCTGCGCCTTCATCCATTGTCCGTAATGCGCAACCGGCCCGCCGCGAAAACTCGCGATGTGCATCGCCTGGATCGCATAATCGAAACCACGCCACGGACCGGTGTCGTTCTCACGTTCGCGCCGGTTCTCTTGCCATTTCAGCTTGGGATCGAACGCCGGCTCGAAATGCGCCTTGCCGATCAGGGCGGTCTTGTAGCCAGCCTTCTCGCGCAGATAGCGCGCGATGCTCGGCGCATCTTCCGGCAGCGGTACGCCATTGGCGAAAACGCCATGGGTGCGGACATACTGCCCTGTCAGCATGGTCGAGCGCGCCGGCATGCAGACCGTGTTCTGGTTATAGGCGCGGGTGTAGTTGATGCCTGCTTTCGCCAATGCATCGATGTTCGGTGTCTTGCAGAACTTGTTGCCGTTGCAGCCTAGCGAGTCGAACCGCTGCTGATCGGTGGTGATGAACAGGATTTTACGGCCCACTACGCGGCACTCCCCGCCTTGCAGCAGAGCAGCGCGGTCCGCTCCAGCCCGGCATCGCGGTGATAGGTGGCGGCGAGATAATCAGTATCGGAGATCATCTCGAGGAACTTGTGGCGTGAGGGATACTTCACGCAGACGATATCATCCCACTCCTGTTCCGTGCCGCCGATGAAAACCAGCGCTTGAGGTCCCATCCAAGCGATGCCGCCGCCACGCTGGCTCACGTGTTTGAAGGCTGTCATGCCGTAGCGCTGATACGCCTCGCGTCCGCTCAGGTTCTCTTTTGCTTCCGCGCGGTCGTTCTCATAGGCGGCACGCTCGCGATATTTCAGCAGATTGACCATGACGATCGGGCCTTCCGGACCTTTGTCGACCATCGCCTGCATTTGTGCCGGTGTCGGCACAACTTGAGCGTTTGACATCCCGCACCTCAAAATCTATATCTGAATTATTATTCAGATTTAGCGCGACGCGGAGCAGATGGCAACAGCCAGACGAAAGACGGCGGCGGAGAAATGGGCGCTCCCCGTCCAGCAGGAGCGCAGCCGCGTCACGCGCGAGCGCCTGCTTGCCGCGGCGGAAAAGGTCTTCGCCGAGAAGGGCTATGACGGCGCCAAGCTCGCCGACATCGCCGCAGAGGCCGGGGTTTCGGTCGGCGCGGTGTACTTCCGCTTCAAGGACAAGGACGCGCTGTTTCTCGCCATTGCCGAGACATTCACGGAGGGGACCCGCGCCCGCCTTGGCGAGTTCGTGCTCACAGGCCAGAGCGCCACGACCGAGGAGATCGTCCGCACCTTCGTTCTGCGCACCGCAACCAACATGCGCACTCATCGCGGCCTGTTCCGCGCCATCATCGAGCGCGGTCTCGATCATCCCAGCGTCATGGATGTGATGATGGCGTTCCGCGACGAGATCGCGCGTGCGCTCGAAGCCGTGCTGCGCGCGCATGGCGGCAAGGCCGGGCTCGGCGATGCCGTGCGCGTGGCGACGCAGATGATCTACGGCTTCCTGATCGTCGGCATCCTCAACCCGCGCGCGCCGACGCAGCAGAACGCAAAGGCCGCCGTAACCGGCCTCGCCGATGCCGTTGTCGCCTACCTCCGCACCGTGGTGCCGGCATGACGCTGACCTTCGATCTCTTCTGGTCGTTCCGCAGTCCGTATTCGTATCTGGCGACGCCGCGTCTGGTGGAGATGGAGCGCGGCTACGACCTGTACATCAACGTGCGTCCGGTCTATCCGCTGGCCGTGCGCACCAGCGATTTCTTCGAGAAGCAGAACCCGCTCTGGATTCCCTATCTGCTGCGCGACACCTATCGCATCGCAGAGATGCTTGTCCTCCCCTATCGTTGGCCGCGCCCCGATCCGGTCGTGGTCGACCCGATGACGCGCGCTGGTGTTCAGAACCAGCCTTATATTCACCGCCTCACGCGGCTCGGCTGTGCTGCAGCGGAAGCTGGGCGAGGCCTGCCGTTTCTCTATGAGATGAGCACGCTAATCTGGTCGGGCCATATCGATGGCTGGCATGAAGGCGATCACATGGCGAAGGCGGCGGCGCGCGCGGGGCTCGACCTTGCCGCGCTGGATGCGAAGATCACAGCCGATCCCAACAAATACGAAGCGATCGTCCAGGAAAACCAGAAAGCGCATCTCGCCGCCGGTCATTGGGGTGTGCCGACCTGCGCCTTCGACGGCGAGCCGTTCTTCGGTCAGGACAGACTCGATGTTTTGCTGTGGCGTCTGAAGCAGCGCGGGCTGAAAGAACGCGCATGACCCAGCGCACAAAACGCATCTGGATATTGATCGCGGCCGGCGTGCCCGAAATCCTGCTGATGGCCTGGTTCGCGCTGAATTCGCCACCGGTCCTGGACTGGCTGTTCCGGCGCACCGCCTATCGCGAACTCTCGCGTTCCGCGCCGCATTTGGCGGACAAGGATGAGCTTTCGGTACTTCTTGTCGGCACCGGTTCTCCCCTGCCCGACAAGACACGCGGCGGCCCCAGCACACTGATTGCGGTTGGTGACAAATATTATCTGATCGATACCGGCCTCGACACCGCGCGCGATCTGATGCTGTGGCGCGTCCCGCTGCAGAACATCGCAGCGGTGTTCCTCACCCATTTCCACTCCGATCACATTGGCGATCTCGGCGAGGTACGTCTCCAAACCTGGGTGGCGGGCCGCAAGGCGCCACTGACAGTCTACGGACCACCGGGGGTGGAGAGCGTCGTGAATGGCTTCAATGAAGCCTATGAATTGGACGACGGCTATCGCACCAAGCATCACGGCGCGGCGATGCTGCCGCCCGATGCCGTGGCGATGGTGCCTAAGC
>CAZCJI010000279.1:0-4524 GCA_964498625.1 uncultured Rhizobium sp. | reverse complement strand
GGCGGCCAGCATCGGCGACTCACGGAATGATCTTCGAGAAAGCTTTGCTGATCCACGAGCGCTTGTCTTCCTCGGGTTTCAGATTGTGCTCCTTAAGAAGACCGTAGGCGTCTTTGTACCAGTGGCTGCCCGGATAGTTGGCGCCTAGAACGGCGGCGGCCGTCTGCGCCTCGTTGTAAATGCCGAGCGCGTAATAGGCCTCGGTCAGGCGTTCCAGCGCCTCGGCGATCTGCGTGGTGCGCTGGTACTGCTGGACCACGACCTTAAAGCGGTTGATCGCGCCGATGTAGTCGTTGCGCACAAGGTAATAGCGGCCCACGGCCATTTCCTTGCCCGCGATGTGGTCGATGGTGAGGTCGATCTTCAAGGTCGCGTCGCGCGCATATTCGGTATCGGGAAACCGTTGCACCACGTCCTGCAGGGCGACGAGAGCGGCCTGGGTATTGCTCTGGTCGCGGCCGATATCGACGATCTGCTCATAGAGCGAAATGGCCTTCAGATAGAAGGCATAGGCGACCTCGTGGCTGCCGGGGTGCAGCGCGATATAATTGTCGGCGGCGCCGATGGCATCCGGATATTTGTTGGCTTCGTAGTAGCAATAGGCCGACATCAGCATCGCGCGCCGTGCCCACACCGAATAGGGATGCTGGCGCTCGACTTCATCGAATTGTTTGGCCGCGCCCTCCCAATCGTCGTCGTTGATCTTTTTCCAGGCGTCGCTGTAAATCCGGTCGATCGGGCGCTCGACATATTCCGGTTCGCTGTCGCTTTTGGAATTGCCTCCGAACCATCCGTTGAGTGTGTCGCAGCCGGCCAGCACAAGGCTCGATCCCAGCACGATTGTCAGCAGGGCCGGACGGACGATTTGAGTGAAAGCCATACGCATGTTCCGGTTCGAGCCCTTTGGCGTGGATTCTGGAAGAGGGGACAGGCCCTTATGCCATCCCGGATCAACTCCGGTCCAGTACACAAAGGGCGCTGCCTGAATGCCCTCGATCCGGAATTCCGCTGGTATTACGGTAGGTTAACGGTGGCGTAATTCGCGGGGTCTGCGAATAGTCGGCGCAAGAGCGCGTTGTTGAGGGCGTGCCCGGAACGCCTGCCCTCGAAGCGAGCGATCAACGGCGCGCCCGCGAGCGCCATGTCGCCGATGGCATCCAGAATCTTGTGACGCACGAACTCATCGGGAAACCGCATCAAGGCCGCGTTCACGACGCCCGCGCCGTCGATGGCAAGCGTGTTGTCGAGCGAAGCGCCGTGCCCACGGTCCATCTTCTTGAGCATGTCGAGTTCATGCACGAAACCGAACGTGCGCGCCGGCGCGATCTCACGGCGGAACGCATCCGGTGAAAACACCAGCGCATGGCTTTGTCGTCCAATGGCCGGCGTCGGGAATTCAATTTCGAAGTCGTATTCCAGCTGCTCCGCGGGTTCGAGCGCCGCGGTGGCATCCTTGTGAGAGACCTCGACGCGCCTCAGGACCTTGATCGCTTTGCGTGGCGCGTCCTGGTCCTTGTACCCGGCCTGCTCCAGCAACCGCAGATATGACAGCGCATCGCCATCCAGGATTGGCGGTTCAGGCCCATCGAGTATGACCAAAAGATCATCAATTTCGGCGCCGGCTGCAGCGGACATCAGATGCTCGACGACACCAACCTTGGCATCACCTTTCGAAATCACCGTGCCAAGATTGGCTTCCGTCACAGCATCGTAGCGCGCGGGAATATCGACGCCCAGATCTACGCGGCGAAACACGATGCCGGTGCCCGCTGGCGCCGGCGACAAGGTCATGCGGACATCGGTGCCGGCGTGAAGGGCCGTGCCCTCGACGGCGATTTCGCTGGCAAGTGTGCGGCGGCTCATGCCTGGAACATAAGCAATTTCGCGAAGCAGGATACCACAAAAGCAAACAGGCCCTCCCTTGAGGGAGAGCCTGCTTTTTTAGAGACGCTCAGATCAGTTGGACTGACGCCGCAGGAAAGCGGGAATCTCGAACTGTTCGTCGCGCTTATGATCCGGGAACAGATCGTCCGCCGTCTGTTGCGGCTGGCGCGGCTGCTCGACAAGCGATTGCGGGCGCGCCATCACCTGCGCATTCGCGCGCGGGGGAATGGTGGCGCGCTGAAGCGGGGCCAGTGCGGGCTCCATGCGCGGCTCTTCCTTCGGCTTTTTGCGCAGGAACCAGCCGCGGCGCTCCGGCTCGGGCTGTGGCGCGGATTGCTGCATGCGTACCGGCTGTTGCGGACGCACAATGGACGGCAGCGGCTCGTCCTCGATGATCTGCGGCGCATCGGCACCACCCAGGATGTAATCTTCCACCGGCGAGACGGGCGCGGTTTGGAAGGGCACGGCATTCATCTCGGCCGCCAGTGCTTCCTGCTGACGGATAACCGGATTGACGGACAGAGGCTGGGCAATAGGCTCCGCCTTCGGTTCCTGAAGCGTGACAGGCTTGAGCTTTGGACGCAGCGGTTCGACGTTGCGCGGCATCTTCATCTCCACCGCGTCGATGCCGGTGGCCACGACTGACACACGGATGCGGCCTTCCATGTTGTCCAGGATGGTGGAGCCGAAAATGATGCGCGCATCCGGGTCGACCTCGGCGCGAACCCGGTTGGCCGCCTGCTCGACTTCGAAGAGCATCAGATCGGGACCGCCCGTGATGTTGATAAGCACGCCGCGCGCACCCTTCATGGATACGTCGTCGAGCAACGGGTTGCAGATCGCCATATCAGCGGCCCTCTGCGCACGGTCCTCGCCCTCGGCTTCGCCAGTGCCCATCATCGCTTTGCCCATCTCCGAGATCACCGCCTTGATATCGGCGAAGTCGAGATTGATCAGGCCCGGCATCACGATCAGGTCGGTGACGCCACGAACGCCGGAATGCAGCACCTCATCCGCCATCGCGAAGGCCTGGGCGAAAGTGGTGCGGTCGTTGGCGACCCGGAACAGATTCTGGTTCGGAATGACGATCAGCGTGTGAACGTGCTGTTGAAGCTCGAGGATTCCACGCTCCGCAATACGCATGCGGTTGTCGCCTTCGAACGCGAACGGCTTGGTCACGACGCCGACAGTCAGGACGCCAAGCTCCCGCACCGCGCGCGCGATGACAGGGGCGGCACCCGTGCCGGTACCGCCACCCATACCGGCGGTGATGAATACCATGTGCGAACCGCCGAGCTGCTCCAGAATCTCGTCGAGCGACTCTTCCGCGCCGGCGCGGCCGACATCCGGCTGGGCGCCAGCACCCAGACCCTCGGTGGTTTGCGCACCGATCTGGATCTTTCGCGCGGCCTTGGACTGGGCGAGAGCCTGTGCGTCGGTGTTCGCCACGACGAACTCCACACCCTCCAGCTTCGCGGCAATCATGTTGTTGACGGCATTTCCGCCTGCGCCGCCCACACCCAGGACGGTAATGCGCGGACGCAATTCTTTTTGCTCGGGCGCTTTCAGATTGATGGCCATATTGTTCTCCTTACCTGGTCCCTACGCCGCCCTTTTTTGACGCCACATAAGCCCAACCGATTCGTCTTGTTATTGTTGAATCACTGGAGCAGCCCGCCGGTCAACCGGCTGAGCCACCCTTTGCCTCTTCCGCTGTCCGGCGGATTGTCCGGATCTGGATTCAATTCTTCCGGTCGCATGGTGGCACCCGCCACCAGAAGACCGATCGCCGTCGCATAGTCCGGACCCGACGCCGATGCCGGCAGGCCGGGGAAGTTGTGCGGCTTTCCGATGCGAACCTGTTTGTTCAGAACACGGCTTGCGAGTTCGCGCACTCCGGCGAGCTGACACGCGCCGCCGGTCAGAACGGCGCGCCGCCCCGCGGCAACATCGAAGCCGGACTCGCGCAACCGCGACTGCACGACGCCGAGCGTTTCTTCGAGCCTTGCCTGAATGATACGCGTGAGCATGGAGCGCGGCACACGCATCGCAGCACCATCGCCGTCCTCGCCCATTTGGCTGATAGCCACAACATCGGCGCCGAGTTCGAGATCGCCCAGCGCCGCTCCATATAAGGTCTTGGCCCGTTCGGCGGCCGACAAGGGAGCAGACAACATGCGCGCGAGATCGGTCGTCACCTGATACCCGCCCATTGGCACCACGTCGGCATGGACGAGATGACCTTCGAGGAACACGGCAATGGAGGTGACGCCCGCGCCCATGTCGATGACCGTGGCGCCGAGTTGCTTTTCGTCATCCGTCAGCGATGCCAGGCCGCTGGCATAGGGCGCGAACAGAGAGCCAACGACATTGAGGTGGCAGCGTTCGACCGCGAGCTTCAGGTTCTGGAACGGCGAAGGCTTGACGGCGACGGCATGCATGGCGACGCCGATACGCTGGCAGAACATGCCCGACGGATCGCGCACACCCCGCGCCTCATCGACCACATAGGCTGTCGGCGCGCTTTGGATAACTTCGTGGTTTTCGAGCGTGCAGCGGGCACGGCCATCGGCCAGCAGCGCGCGCAGGTGCGCGTCGGACACCAGGGCGCCGTCCAGCGCCATCACGGCACGCGATGTC
>CAZCJI010000278.1:0-4525 GCA_964498625.1 uncultured Rhizobium sp. | reverse complement strand
ACATGCGCTTTTCGGCGTCCTTGTCGGGATAGCCGACGTCGATCTGCAACAGGAAACGGTCGAGCTGCGCTTCGGGCAGCGGATAGGTGCCTTCCTGCTCCAGCGGGTTTTGCGTCGCGAGCACGTGGAAGGGTTGCGGCAGGTCGTAACGCTGTCCCGCCACGGTGACCTGACGTTCTTGCATCGATTGCAGCAGAGCCGATTGCGTGCGCGGGCTGGCGCGGTTGATTTCGTCCGCCATCAGAAGCTGTGTGAACACGGGGCCGCGCAGAAAGCGGAAGGAGCGCTTGCCACCGTCTTCTTCCATGAGCTCCGAGCCGATGATGTCGGCAGGCATGAGGTCGGGTGTGAACTGGATGCGCTTCCAGTCCAGGCCGAGCACGATGCCGAGCGTTTCGACCAGGCGCGTCTTCGCGAGCCCCGGTACGCCGATCAGCAATCCGTGACCGCCCGCGAGCAATGTGACGAGCGTCTGCTCGATCACCTTGTCCTGTCCGAAAATGACTTTGCCGACGCCCTCGCGCACGCGTTTGAAGGTTGACGCAGCGCGCTCCGCCATCGCGACGGCCTCGCCGGGCGCGGTTTCGATGGTGGCGATGTCATTCATGCTGGTGATCCGGTTGCAGGTCGCGCAAGCCCCCGCCTATCCTGCGCATTCAAAGCGTTCGGCGGGGATATAGGTGTGTACCCCGATGGGCTTATGACAACAAGGTAAAGGCCACGGAACGGCTCACAACGCTGTGACAGGCATGACAAATCGATGAGCGGCGGATTGTCCTTTGGGTTAGCGGATCTTCAGCGCGAGGCGGCGGCCGGGCGCAAGCTCCCGCCCGTCGAGCGCTGGAACCCGGCTTATTGCGGCGACATCGATATCCGCATCGCGCGCGACGGCACCTGGTTCCACGAGGGCACGCCCGTTGGCCGCAAAGAACTCGTGCGATTGTTCTCCACTATCCTGCGTAAGGACGGCGACGATTACGTTCTTGTCACACCGGCTGAGAAGATGCGTATCCGCGTCGATGATGCACCGTTCATCGCCGTGCTGATGGAGGTGACGGGCGAGGGCCGCGATCAGGTGCTCACCTTCATCACCAATGTCGGCGACGAGACGGTGGCGGATGCCGGGAATCCTATCCGAGTCCAGACCGACCCGGTGAGCGAGGAACCCGCGCCCTACGTTCATGTGCGGCGTGGGCTGGAAGCGCGCATCGCACGCGCCGTGTTCTATCAGCTCGCCGATCTCGCCGTGCCGGGTGATGGCGAGCATGGGGGCATGCTCGGTGTCTGGAGCAGCGGCCTGTTCTTTCCGATCGGGCGCGTGCCTTGAAGCTCACGCTTGATTCCTTGAGTCAGCGCCTTCACGCAGAGCCGCCGGCGCTGCCGCTGGTGCCGACGCGGGGCGATTTCGATCTCAATCCGGAAAATCGCCCTGCGCAAAGGCCCGACCTTCTGGCGGCCGCGGTGCTCATGCCCATCGTGGCGCGCGACGAGCCGACGATTCTGTTCACGGAGCGCAACCCCAATCTCAAACGCCATGCCGGGCAGGTAAGTTTCCCCGGTGGCCGCGCCGAGCCGGACGATACGTCTTTGGTGCAGACCGCATTGCGCGAAACGCGTGAGGAAACCGGCATCGAATCGGAGTTCGTGACGGTGGCGGGATTCCTGGACGCCTATGAGACCGGGACCGGGTATGCCGTTCTGCCGGTCGTTGGACTGCTGAAGGAAGGTTTTGTCCTGGCCCCCAACACCGACGAGGTCGCGGAGGTGTTCGAGGTACCGCTCAGCTTCCTGCTCGATCCCGCGAATCGGCAGAAGAACCAGACCGAATGGCAGGGGCGGATGCGCAGCTACTACGCTTTCCGCTATCATGGACATTATATCTGGGGCGCCACGGCAGCGATGCTGGTGAACTTCAGCGAAAGACTGGCGGCGATTTGAAGCTCGATCCCAAACGCAATCCCTGGATGACCGCGCCGGAGACGCGCGCGGTGATGGCTGCGTTGGGTGAGGGCAATGCGCGCTTTGTCGGTGGACCGGTGCGCAACGCGCTGCTTGAAAAGCCGGTGAGCGACATCGACATTGCGACGCCACTGAAGCCCGATGAGGTTGTAAAGCGGCTGGAAGCGGCGGGGCTGAAAGCGGTGCCGACCGGAATCGATCACGGCACGATCACGGCGGTTGCGGGTGGCAAACCGTTCGAGATCACCACCCTGCGCCGCGATGTCGAGACCGATGGCCGCCGCGCGGTGGTCGCTTTCAGCGGCGATTGGGCGGAGGACGCGCAGCGCCGCGACTTCACGATGAATGCGCTCTACGCGTCGGCGGACGGCGAAGTGTTCGACAGCGTCGGTGGTGTTGAGGATTTGAAAGCGCAGCATGTGCGGTTCGTGGGCGATCCTGTGACGCGCATCCGCGAAGATTACCTGCGCATCCTGCGCCTGTTCCGCTTCCACGCCTGGTACGGCAAAGGCGAGATTGACAGCGCGGCGTTGCATGCGGCGGCGTCAGAAAAGGCCGGACTTCAGGGCCTCTCCGGCGAGCGCGTGCGGAAGGAAATGCTCAGGCTTCTGGAGGCCGAAGACCCGATGCCTTCGCTGCGCGCGATGGCGGCAACGGGAATCCTTGGCGAGATCTTGCCCGGCGCGCTCAATCTGCCGCGTCTCGAACGTCTCATCGTCATCGATACGGATTGCTTCTTCCAGCCCGATGCCGTGCTGCGTCTGGCGGCATTGATGCCTTCGGATGGTGTTGAAGCGATTGCAGAGCGATGGAAATTGTCGAACGCGCAACGTGAGCGGTTGGCCGATCTGGCGCAGGCGAAGGAGAAGATTGTTTCCTACCTGTCGATCAGGGAAGTGCGCAAACTGCTCTATCTGCTGGGCCCGCAGCGTTTCAAGGATCGTGTTTTCCTGAAATGGGCGGACGATCCGAAAGCGTCGAGCACCATGCAATGGCGCGCGCTGCTCGCGTTGGCAGATTCGTGGCAGCGTCCGAAATTCCCGCTCACAGGTGAAGACGTCATGGCCGCCGGCGTCCCACGTGGACCGCTTGTGGGACGCATCCTGGCCGAAGTCGAGGAATGGTGGATCGACAGCGATTTCACCGAAGACGAATTTTCCATCGCCGAGCGGCTGAAAGCCGTCGTGCAGGCACTGGCATATTGAGATGGAATTCGTCTTCCTTGACGCGCTCTCGCTGCCGGGCAATCCCGCGAAGCCCAATGAGGATGCCTGGGCGCAGACCAATACCGCCGCCGTGGTCTTCGACGGCGCGACCAATCTCGGCGAGTCGCTTCTTCCCGGCGACAGCGACCCGGCGTGGCTCGCGCGGTTCGGCGCGCGGCGGCTGATGGCGCATTGCCACGACTGTGATGACGCACCCGAAGCGTTGCGCCGCACGCTTGTGGATACGGAGAAGTCGTTCGCGGGATTGCGCCGCCGCGCGCCGAAGGAGAATTACGAGCATCCTTATGCCTCGATGATGTTTATTCGCGCCGCCGGCAAGCACATGCACGCATTGTGGTTCGGCGATTGCGGTGCGTTCGTGAAACGCCCGAACGGGAAGGTGGAGGTCGTCGGCGAAGCGTTCGACAAGCGCGCCGCGGAAGCGCGCCGCGTCGCGATGCTGGCGAAAGCGAAGGGCCTTGCCCCGGCCGCAGGCATCAACCGTCCCGAATTTCTGTCGGCGCTTCGCGCGGCCCGCAACACGGTCAATACGGAGAAAGGCGGCTGGCTGTTCGGCCCGCACGCGCAAGCCGCCGATCATGCGCGCGGCCTGACAATCGACGCACCGCCAAGCACCGTAATACTTCTGGCCAGCGACGGTTTCCTCGCACTTGCGAGCGATTACGGTCTCTATGATGCAGATACGCTCGTGAATGCGGCGGAAAAACAGGGGCTGGAATCGCTCGGCGCCGAACTGCGCGCCGTCGAAGTCTCCGATCCGGGCGGCGAGAAATATCCGCGCTTCAAGACCAGCGACGATGCGACGGCGGTGCTGCTGCGCGTTTCCTAATACTGCGCGGCGAGCAGCGTGCCGCCGTGCCAGATCATCGACAGCGCGACATAGAGCACGATGAACACGCCGGCATAGGCGATCCAGGGATGCTTGTTGAGCATTTTGGCCACCATGTTGGCGGCGATACCCATCAAGCCGATCGACAGGACGAGGCCGACCGCCAGCACCCAGACGTGATGGATCGCGACGCCGGCGACCGCGAGCACGTTGTCCAAAGACATCGAAATGTCCGCCACAGTGATCTGCAGGATCGCGCGCCGCATGAGGATCTTGCCGGTGGCGGGATCCGCGAACTCCAACCCGTCATGTGCGTCATCGCCGTCGTGCGGTCCGGATTTGGCCGCGCGCACATCGCGGAACAGGCGCCATGCGACCCATAGAAGAAGGATCCCGCCGACGATCCTCAGCGGAATGAACGCGAACAGCTCCACCGTGATCGTCGCCATCAGCACTCGGAAGATGACTGCGGCTGCGAGTCCCCAGAAGATCACCTTGTGTCGCATATCCG
>CAZCJI010000277.1:0-4550 GCA_964498625.1 uncultured Rhizobium sp. | reverse complement strand
GCCGTGTTCCGCGCCGAGCAGCTCGACAATTACGGCCTCTTCACCGTCGATTCGAACCTGATCTATTCGATCGTCGATGTACTTCTGGGAGGGCGTCGCGGCTCGTCCGCGATGCGCATCGAGGGCCGTCCGTACACGACCATCGAGCGCACGCTCGTACAGCGCATGATCGAGGTCATTCTGGAAGACATGTGCGCCGCGTTCGAACCGCTGGCGCCGGTGAATTTCGGTCTGGACCGCCTCGAGACAAATCCGCGCTTCGCCGCGATCGCGCGCCCCGCCAACGCGGCGATCCTCGTCAAACTTCGTATCGATATGGAAGATCGCGGCGGCCGCACGGAATTGCTGCTGCCCTATGCGACACTGGAACCCATCCGCAAGCTGCTGCTGCAGCAATTCATGGGCGAAAAATTCGGCCGCGACTCGATCTGGGAAAGCCATCTGGCGACAGAATTGTTTTCCACCACGCTCGACATCGAAGCCATCCTCGACGAACAGGCCATGCCGCTGAACAAGGTGATGAACCTGAAGATAGGCGACACCGTCATGCTCAATGCGTCGCCCGAGAGCAAGATCGAGATGCGTTGCCGCGGCGTTCCGCTGCTGAAAGGCCGCATGGGCCGCGTCGGTTCTTCGGTCGCGATCAAGGTCGACGAAGCCGTTCAGCGCACTGACGCCTCGCACGCGCTCTAGGAGAGACACGCAATGACACCGATTTTCACTTTTGCCTTCGAAGCCGGGCTTTGCCTTCTTCTGGCGGCGACGTTGATCTATTGCGTCGTGCTGGAGCGCCGCCTGAAAGCGGTGCGTCAGGGCCAGGAAGGCATCAACGCCCTGATCGGCGATCTGAACGCGTCGCTCTCCGCGGCCAGTGCCTCGTTGCGCGCATTGCAGACAGCGGCCGGAACCGTGGGCGAACAGCTCGACAAGAAGGTCGCCAATGCACGCGCCGCGATCGACGAACTCGGTCTCGTCACCGCATCCGGCGAACGCATCGCGCAGCGGATCGAACGCACGGTCGACAATCGCACGGTGCAGCGCGCACCGGCGCGGCAGACAAACAGCCAGCTGCCGTCAGGAAGCGTCATGAACCGTCTCGAAATCCTGAGGGCCGCACGATGAGTGGGAATTCCCTCGCGCGGAAAATCCGCCTTCTCCCGGCGGTGATGGCCGCGGGCACCGTGCTTCTCGGCCTGAAGGGCTTCGGTCTGGTTGAAGGTGCGCTTGCGCAGACCGCATCCGCGATTCAGGTCGCCGCCAATCACACGAATGACGGTGCGGCCGCGCCCCGGGATATCGCCAGCGACGAAGGCAGTTCGGACAGCGCGGCGGAGGCCGATGTCCTGACAAGCCTGGCCAAACGCCGCGCCGAACTCGACACACGCGCGCGCGATCTCGCCATGCGCGAGAACGTACTCGCCGCCACGGAAAAGCGCGTCGATGCCAAGATCGCCGCGCTGAAAGCGTTGCAGACCCAGATGACATCCCTGCTCGGCCAGCGCGATACGGCGCAGGAGAAGCAGGTTACGTCTCTGGTGAAAACCTATTCCGCGATGAAGCCCAAGGATGCCGCACGCATCTTCGACGGCCTGAGCGACGACGTACTTGTGCCCGTCGCGCAGGCGATGAAGGCCGACGCGCTTGCGCCCGTGCTCGCGGCGATGAATCCGCAGGTGGCGCAAAAACTGACCGTCAAACTGGCGTCGCGTCTCACCCTGCCCGAAAAGGCCACGATCGGAATCGCTGCGCCCGCTCCAGCGTTGACCGCGCCCGCTCCGCAGACGCCGTCAATGGCCGCACCTGCGCCGGCGGAAGCCGCAAAGGTCCCCGGTCAGCAGGCCCAGGCCCAACAGGCCGTGGCGCCGCCGGCTGCTGCTTCGCAAACCCCAGCGCCCACGAAACCCAATGGCTAAGACGACGACATCGCGCGTATTCGCCACAGCACTCCTGCTCTGCAGCACAAGCGTGACGGCGCGCGCGGATTCGTTCAGCACCACGACAGAGAACGGATATGTCCGGCTGCTGTTCAATCTGACGCCGCAGGCGCATGTGACGGCGACGGCGGCCGGCAGTGTTCTCACCATCGGCTTCGACCGCAAAGTCACAATCGATCCGGCCTCGCTCGCGCAGAGCTTGCCCACGCTCATCAGCAGCGCGCGCGCAGATGCCGACGGCGAAACCTTTCACTTCGCGTTGTCGCAACCGGTCAAGGTTCATTCGAGCGCATCGGGCGACAAGATCGCGGTCGATCTGGCGCCGGCGGCTTCCGAAGGCACGACGCCCGATCTTCCGCCGCCGCCCTCGAAAGTCGCGGCACCGGTCGATCCCGCTAGTCTCGAATCGCTGAAAGTCCGCGCCGGCGTGTACAAGGGTTTCACGCGCGTCGTTTTCGACTGGCCGAAGAGCGTGCCCTATTCGGCGTTTGCCGGTGTCGGCAAGCTCAGCATCCGCTTCGGAGCCCTGGCGCGACCCGATTTCTCCGCGCTGGTACTGCAGTCGCCACCCTGGGTGAAGAACGCCGCGTGGCATATCGACGGCAAAGGGATTCTTGTCGAATTCGAAACCGATCAGGCGTCGGGCTATCACGATTTCCGCAACGGTCCGCGCGTCGTGCTTGATGTGCTGGCGCCCAAGACCGACGCGGACGCTTATGTGCCGCCCGGCGGTAAGGTGAAGCCCGTGCTGGTTGCGGAAAACGGCGCGAAGCCGAATGCCGTCAGCGACGCACAGGCACAGGCCATCGCCGACACGGCTGCGAAACTTGCCGGCAAAAACGCCGCGACGCCGCCGCAAACCGCCGCGAAACAAACACCCCCGCCTGCGGCACAACAGACCGCGGCCGCAGCGGCTCCTCAAACCGCAGATCCGTCGCCGGTCAACGCGACACCATCCGCGTCGGTTCCGATGGATTCGCTGGGCGATCCGCAGGGAAAACTCACGCATGAAGGCGCCGTGGTGACGTTTCCCGATGCAGGTCGCAAAGGCTCCGCCGTCTTCATGCGCGGCATGACGGCGTGGGTGGTCCTTCAGGATGCGCCGCCGCTCGATGCAGCAAGGCTCAAGGCCCAGATCGGCGGTTTCTCCGACCAGGTCGAGGCGTCGAGCGGAAACAATGTCACGACCCTGCGCCTGACCCTGAAACAACCCGAAGAGATCGCGGCCTTCGCCGACGGTTCGAACCTGAAAGTCGTGATCGCGCCGCACGTGACGCCGAACGCGGTCGCGATCGGCTTCGCGCGCAACCAGGAAGATCCGGCACATTCGTCGCTGACGACACTCCTGCCCGGCGCGACCCGTCTGGTGGAGATCGTGGATCCGGTCGCAGGCGATCGGCTGATTCTGGTTCCGGCAGCCGCCGGTCACGCCGCGCTGAGCGAACGCTCCTACGCGGAATTTGCGGCGCTCAAGAGCGCGTCCGGCCTCGTGCTCACGCCCTATTCCGACGATCTTTCCGTGAGCGTGAACGCCGCGCGCGTGACGATCACGCGCAACGGCGGTCTGTCTCTCAGCCCGCCGGCAGCTCCAGTTGCGGATTCTCCCGCGGCGCTTGCGAACAGCAAGGCCGGACCGGCCTATCTCGATTTCGCGGCCTGGTCGCGCACGCAGGGTGGAAGCTTTCTCTCCACGGAACGCAGTCTGCGCGCAGCCATCGCCCGTCTGCCCGATGAGAGCGCGAACCGCGCCAGGCTTGCGCTCGCGCGCTTCTATCTCGCGAACGATTTTTCCGCCGAGACGCTCGGCCAGATCGCGCTGATGCAGCAGGCCAACCCCGCGCTGCAGAGCGATCGTCAATTGCAGGTGATGCGCGCCGCCGCCGATTACGGGATGGGGCGTTACCGTGACGCGCACAACGATATTGCCGGCACCGCGTTCGACAACGATCCGCACGCGGCGCTATGGCGCGGGTTGGCGGAAGCCGCGCTCGAAAACTGGACGGACGCACTTTCGGATCTGCAACGCGCCGTGCCGATTCTGCATTTGTACCCGAAGAGCTGGCAGGCGCGCGCGCGCATCGCGACAGCGAAAGCGGGCATCGGCAGCAAACATCTGGAAATCGCGGATGCCGCGCTGGCGCGGGTATCGGACGATCTGCCCCAGCCGCTGATGCTGGAAACACAGCTCGCCCGCGCGCAGCTTTACGCGGCCGAAGACAACAAGGCCGCGGTGCCTCTGTTCACGGTGATCGAGAACGGCGGCAACGAAAAGCTGGCGGCGGAAGCCATCTACGACCGCGTCAATGCGTCGCTCGCGGACGGATCCATGTCCGCGCCGGCGGCGATTGCCGAGCTTGAAAAACTTCGTTTCCGCTGGCGCGGCGATGGGCTGGAGATCAAGACGTTGCGCAAGCTCGGCGCGCTCTATTTCTCCAGGCAGCATTGGCGCGAGGGACTGCGCACACTGCGTATCGCGGCGCAGAACTTTCCGAATGACGATGCAGCGCGTCCGGCGCAGGACGATATGCGCGCCGCGTTCGTAAACCTTTTCCTGCGCGGCCAGGCCGACAAGATTCCGCCGGTCGAAGCGCTGTCGCTGTTCTACGACAACATCGA
>CAZCJI010000276.1:0-4595 GCA_964498625.1 uncultured Rhizobium sp. | reverse complement strand
TGCAGATGCCGAGAAACCCCGCATCGGCGATGGCGCGATAGAACTCTTCGGGGAACCGCGAATCGCTATCGCACCCAGTCCAATAGTCGTCGCCGAAGCCAGAGCAAATCTTCGCGATAGCGTCGGCGATGGCCTTTTGGTCCGGCGAGAGCGTCAGGTCCATAATTCTTTTTAATCTCAAAGTGTTAGCCTGAAAACGCCGCGCAAAACCCTGTTCCGGTCGCGGTTGCGCCCTCTATCTCCCTGCTTAATATCAGAAAAAGAGGGAAAAGCCTGCGATTCGCCGTTATAAGAGCGCCACGACAAGCGCATGACGGGCTGTCAGCCGGGCAACAGGCGCTGTCTGGGAGTTGAACAGAAAGAATGAGTTCAGTCATCGCTGAGGGCCGCCCGCAACCCGCGCGCCGCCCGGGTATGAAGCC
The DNA here is from genome assembly GCA_964498625.1 of uncultured Rhizobium sp. Taxonomy (GTDB): domain Bacteria; phylum Pseudomonadota; class Alphaproteobacteria; order Micropepsales; family Micropepsaceae; genus Rhizomicrobium. The sequence continues at coordinate 4,173 of CAZCJI010000276.1, read as the reverse complement.
GACCGACGTTTCCAATCCGGATTACTTCCACAAGGTTGTCGATTGCCAGTGGGCCTGTCCCGCGCACACGCCGGTGCCGGAATACATCCGGCTGATCGCGGCGGGGCGCTACTCCGACGCCTACATGATCAACTGGAAGTCCAATGTGTTTCCGGGCGTGCTCGGCCGCACCTGCGACCGCCCCTGTGAGCCGGCGTGCCGGCGCGGACGTGTCGAGGAACAGCCCGTCGCGATCTGCCGCCTGAAGCGCGTCGCCGCGGACTCGAAGGACGACATCCGCGACCGTCTACCGAAACCCGCCGCGACGAAGAACGGCAAGCGCATCGCGCTGATCGGCGCTGGGCCCGCGTCACTCACCGTCGCGCGCGATCTGCTGCCGCTCGGCTATCACGTCACGATCTACGATCAGGACAAGAATGCGGGCGGCATGATGCGCACGCAGATTCCGAAATTCCGCCTTCCCGAAACCGTGCTCGACGAAGAGTGCGGTTACATTCTGGGTCTCGAACCCGAAACCAGGTTCGGCGTGAAGATCGACTCGCTGAAGAAAGTTCTCGCCGCGAACTACGATGCGATCTTCGTCGGCTGCGGCGCGCCGCGCGGACGTGAGCTGGAAATCCCCGGCCGTAAGGAAGGCGCCGCCAACATCCATATCGGTATCGACTGGCTGTCGTCGGTCTCATTCGGTCACACGACGAGCATCGGCAAGCGTGTGATCGTGCTCGGTGGCGGCAACACTGCGATGGATTGCTGCCGCACCTCGCGCCGTCTCGGCGGCGACGATGTGAAAGTCGTCGTCCGCTCCGGTTTCGAGGAGATGAAAGCCTCGCCGTGGGAAAAAGACGACGCGATGGGCGAAGGCATCCCGATCCTGAATTTCATGGTGCCGAAGGAATTCACCCACAAGGACGGCAAGCTCACCGGCGTGCTGTTCGAGAAGGTGAAGGCCGAGCGCGACGCCAAGGGCCGGCGCAACCTGGTGCCGACCGGCGAGCCGGATGTGCATATCGAATGCGATGACGTGCTGGTCGCGGTCGGCCAGGAGAATGCCTTCCCGTGGATCGAACGCGACATCGGCCTCGATTTCGACAAATGGGACATGCCGGTTGTTGATGCCGTCACCTATCAGTCGACCAACCCGAAGGTCTTTTTCGGCGGCGACGCGGCATTCGGCCCGAAGAACATCATCTGGGCAGTGGCGCATGGCCACGCGGCCGCGGTCTCCATCGATCTGATGTGCAACGGCCATGAGGTGAAGGATCGCCCAGCCGATCCGCACACGCTCGCCAGCCAGAAGATGGGCATCCACGAATGGTCCTATGACAACGACGTATCCATGGACCTTCGCTTCAAGGTTCCGCATGCGCCACATGAACTGACGCTGCACAATGTGAACATGGAAGTCGAACTCGGCTTCACCAAGGAGCTGGGCTTCAAGGAAGCGCAGCGCTGTCTGAACTGCGATATCGAAACGGTGTTCGAGAAGAACCTCTGTATCGAATGCGATGCCTGCGTCGATATCTGCCCGGTGGATTGCATCACCTTCACGCCGAACGACCCCGAAGATGTGCTGCGCACGCATCTGACCGCGCCGACCAACAATCCGAAGACGCAGGAGCTCTACATCTCGGATTATCTGAAGACTGGTCGCATCATGGCGAAGGACGAAGACGTCTGCCTGCATTGCGGGCTGTGCGCCGAGCGCTGCCCGACCGGCGCGTGGGACATGCAGAAATTCTATCTGGAGACGGCGCAAGCCTGCGGACGATGAAGCAACTCACCGCCACCAACGACTTCGTCGTCAAATTCGCCAACGTCAACGGTTCCGGCTCCGCCTCCGCGAACGAACTCTTCGCCCGCGCGGTGATGCGCATGGGTGTGCCGGTCGCCACCCGCAACATTTTCCCGTCGAACATCCAGGGCCTTCCGACCTGGTACGAAGTTCGCGTGTCGGGGCAAGGTTGGCTCGGACGCCGCGGCGGTGTCGATCTGGTCGTGCTGATGAACCCGCAGACCTGGAACAAGGATATCGCCGAGGTCGAAAGCGGCGGGTACGTGCTCTACGACTCGACCAAGCCGCTCACGGGGCAGAAGCTTCGCAGCGATGTCACCGTGCTCGGCGTGCCGTTCACGCAACTCGCCAATTCGATGGAAGGCACGATCCCGCGCGAGCGCCAGCTGCTCAAGAACATCGTCTATGTCGGCGCACTCGCCTCGCTGATCGGTCTCGATCTCAAGGCCATCGACGAATTGCTGGTCAAGCAATTCAAGGGCAAGACCAAGCTCATCACCATGAACGGCACCGCGCTGCGCCTCGGTTACGATTATGCCGAGAAGAATCTGAAAGGCGCATGCGGGCTCAAGGTCACGCATTCCGACAAGGTCGGCGAGCGCATTTTCATCGCGGGCAACGATGCGGCCGGTCTCGGCGCCGTCTATGGCGGCGCCACGGTGTGCGCATGGTACCCGATCACGCCGTCCACCTCGCTCGCCGAAGCGTTCACCGCGCATTGCAGGAAATTCCGTGTCGATCCGGTGACCGGCCAGAACAAATTCGCGATCGTGCAGGCCGAGGACGAGATCGCGGCCATCGGCATGGTGCTGGGCGCGGGCTGGAACGGCGCGCGCAGCTTTACCGCAACCTCGGGCCCCGGCATTTCACTGATGCAGGAATTCTTCGGCTTCGCCTACTACGCCGAAATCCCCGCCGTGGTGTTCGACATCCAGCGCGGCGGTCCGTCCACCGGCATGCCGACGCGCACGCAGCAATCCGACATCCTGCTCGCGGCTTACGCCAGCCATGGCGACACCAAGCACGTGATGATCTTCCCCGAAGATCCGCGCGAGGCGTTCGAATTTGCCGCGCAGGCCTTCGATCTCGCCGAGCGCCTGCAGACGCCGATCTTCGTGATGATGGATCTCGACATCGGCATGAACGACTGGCTGTGCGAACCGCTCGCGTGGGACGACAAGCGCCAATACGACCGCGGCAAGATCATCACCGCCGAGGAACTCGAGGCCGGGAAATCCTTCGGCCGTTACGTCGATGTCGATGGCGACGCGGTGCCCTATCGCACGCTTCCCGGCACGCATCCGACCAAAGGCGCCTATTTCACGCGCGGCTCCAGCCACAACGCGATGGCGGCCTACAGCGAAGAGGGCAAGGACTATACCGATGTGATGCAGCGCCTGCTGCGCAAGTTCGAGACCGCGAAGCAGATGGTTCCGGCGCCGGTCGAGCGCAAGGCGAAAGAGAAGGCCAAATACGGCGTGCTCTATTACGGCTCGACTTCGGTCGCGATGGACGAAGCGCTGGCGAGCCTCGCGACCGAAGGGCTGCATCTGGATGCGATGCGCATTCGCGCCTTCCCGTTCGCCGACAGCGTGCTCGACTTCATCAACGCCCATGAGCAGGTATTCCTGGTCGAGCAGAACCGCGACGCACAGCTGATGAAGCTCATCGTCAACGAATGCGCCATCGATCCGGCGCGGTTCATCTCGCTGCTGCATTACGACGGCGCGCCGATCACCGCGCGTTTCATTCATGGCGCCATCGCCGACCGTCTCAACGTCACCCGCAAGGAAGCGGCCGAATGACAAACTCGGTTGTCATGGCCCGCCTTAGTGCGGGCCACCCAGCTGACATCTGCGCGACGCCGGAAGGTTCGCGGAGCGAATCCTTTCGAAACCTGAGAAGACTTCACCTGGGTGGCCCGCATTCGCGGGCCATGACAGTTGAGGGATTGGAAGCAGCATGACTTACATTGCAAAACCGAAGCTCCATCATCCCGGCCTCGCCAAGAACGCGCTCGGCTTCACGCACCGCGACTACGAAGGCCGCATCTCCACGCTTTGCGCCGGTTGCGGGCATGACTCGATCAGCGCCGCGCTGATCCAGGCGTGTTTCGAACTCGATCTCGAGCCGCATCGCGTGGCGAAGCTCTCGGGTATCGGATGCTCGTCCAAAACGCCGGATTATTTCCTCGGCCAGAGCCATGGCTTCAATTCCGTGCATGGCCGCATGCCGAGCGTGCTCACCGGCGCGAACCTCGCCAACCGCGATCTCATCTATCTCGGCGTCTCGGGCGACGGCGACAGCGCGAGCATCGGGCTCGGCCAGTTCGCGCATTGCGTCCGCCGCGGCGTGAACATGACCTATATCTGCGAGAACAA
>CAZCJI010000275.1:0-4607 GCA_964498625.1 uncultured Rhizobium sp. | reverse complement strand
GATGCGGCAAATCTCGTCCTGACGCATGGCGGTGGCAATCGCGAAGCGAACCAATCGGCCGACTGGAATGAGCTGGCGCGGATTGGAGTCAAGATATTCGATGAGCCGATCGACTTCCTTTTCAGTGGGTCTGCGATCACGCTCCCTGCCCTTTCCGATAAGGCCGAGGCGCTTCAACGCTATGCGAGCGAGAAAGACAGGCTCGGAGGCGACCTGAATTCCGTGCACCGCTGCGGCGTGCGAGATGATCGTTTTGATGAAAGTGAAGTCGATGCTGAGAGTGACGGGACCTGCGCCTTCGCGCGCGCGGTCACGGCCAAACTTGATGAGGCGTTCCCGATCCAGGTCCTTGAGGCGGACCTTGCCCAGCTTCTGGCGCAGCTGGTTGAGGGAGAAAGCTTTGGAGCGACGCGCCGTGCGGCCTATCTCCTTCAAGTCCTCAAGGTGCAGATCGATAAGATCGCCAAAGGTCGTGGGGTCGATCTTGGCGCGGGAGCTGGGCGTCTCACCCCGATCGATTCGACGCTCGGCGTCGAGCGCCCACTCTTCGGCGTCCTTGCGCCGGCGAAAGCTCTCAGCCACATAGCGGCCCTTGCGCCTGATCTGGACGCGCCAATTACCGGAAGGGAGCTGGACGAAGGTGGCCAAGGCGTGTGCACTCCGTGTGCAGTGAGAGGTCGCAAGTGAGAACAAATGGGCGTAAATGAGTGCACACGGGCGTGCACACGTTCACGCTTAGACCCCTGAATTTAAAGGCTAAATCGTTGAAAATCAACGAGAAAATTTTCGCAGTGGCCCCGATGATGGACTGGACTGACCGGCATTGCCGGTTTCTCCATCGTCAGCTCACGCGCCACGCCCTGCTCTACACCGAGATGGTGACGGCGGATGCGATCCTGCGCGGCAATCGTGAGAAGCTTCTCGGCTTTGATCGCCGCGAAGATCCGGTGGCTTTGCAACTCGGCGGATCGGAACCGGCGAAGCTGGCCGAGGCCGCGAAGGTCGGCGAAGAATTCGGCTACAGCGAAATCAATCTGAATGTCGGCTGACCGTCGGACCGCGTGCAGTCCGGGCGTTTCGGCGCATGTCTGATGCAGGAGCCTCATCTTGTTGCCGAATGCGTGGCGGCGATGCGCGATGCGGTCTCCATTCCCGTCACCGTGAAGTGCCGCATCGGCGTCGACGATCAGGATCCTGAGAGGGCATTGCGCGACGTAATCGGGCTTTGCGCCCGCGCAGGGGTGAAGACGTTCGCCGTGCATGCACGCAAGGCCTGGCTCGAAGGCCTGTCGCCGAAAGAGAACCGCGAAGTGCCGCCGCTCGACTATGCGCTCGTCTACCGGGTGAAACAGGAGCATCCCAAGCTCAAGATCGTTCTCAATGGCGGCATCAACACGCTCGACGAAGCACAGGCGCATCTGGCCCATGTCGATGGCGTGATGCTGGGCCGCGCGGCTTATCACTCGCCCGCGATGCTGGCCGATGTCGATGCCTGCTTCTTCGGCGGCGATGTTGTTTCATTCGATGCCGCCGTCGAGGCCTATGTCCAATACACGTCGGAGCAACTCGACAAGCGCGTTCCGCTCAATCGCCTGACGAAGCCGATGCTGGGCCTGTTCAACGGCCGGCAAGGCGCGCGCCTGTTCCGCCGGCATCTGGCAGAGAACGGCAATCTGCGCGGCGCAAATCTGCAAACGCTGCGCGACGCGCTCTCGCTCGTGCAGCAGCATCAGGACCGCGAAGCTGCCTGACGCTTGTTCGCGCATGGCGCGGCTGGCACACTTTCGCCATCGCACCTGGATAATCCATGACCAGCTTCATTGATCTGATGTCTTCCATCGCGGAAGACGACAACAGATATCGCATCACAATTCCGGCCGACTGGTTGCAGGGCCGAACCGCCTACGGCGGTCTTTCCGCAGCGTTATGCGTTGAGGCGGCGCTCCGCGGAGTGCCCGACCTTCCGCCCTTGCGGTCCGCGCAGTTCGCGTTCGTCGGACCCGCATCGGGGCCGCTGTCGATCTCGGCCTCCGTGCTCCGGCGCGGCAAGTCCGCCGTGTTCATGGGCGTGGATCTGACCGGTGACGCGGGGCTGGCCACGCGCGCGCTCCTGAACTTTGGCGTCGGACGCATTTCCAAGCTCACCTACGCCGATGTGCCGATGCCCGATGTTTCGACTCCGGCGGACAGCGAACCGTTCTTTCCGGCCGATCGCCCAAACATCACGTTCCAGCAGCATTTCGAGAGCCGCAAAGGCGGCGGCGCGCGCCCGTTCTCGCCTGGCGCCGATCCGGAATATCTCATCTGGTTTCGCCACCGCGACGAACGCGCGCGCACCAGACTTGCGCCGCTGATCGCGCTCGCCGACGCGCCGAAGCCGCGGCGCAGGGTTATTCCGCGCAAACGATGACGGTCTGGAACGCCAGCGGTGAAGCCGTGATCGCGGCCCGCCAGAATGTGGCGATCTTCCTGTAGAGATCATCGCAACGACAGGGTCGAAGCCGATTTTTCCACGATGCGGAGTGACTAGCTGCCGTCGGCCTTGAAGCCTGCGGTTTCGTGGCTGCCGTCACAGAAGGGCTTGTTCTTTGAATGACCGCAGCGGCAGAGCCATGTTTCCGTCGTGCGCGTAATCGTGCGGCCACTCGCCGAGCATATCTCCAGCGCGCCTTCGACATGAAGCGGACCGTCTTTTGTCGGTGTCACGTTCAGCGGACCGTTCTTGACCGCGAGCGTTTCCGTCTCGCCGCTCTCCGGCTCGCCCGTGGCCTTAAATGCAGCCTTTTCGTGCATCTTGTCGCAATAGGGCTTGTTGAAGGACTTCCCGCAACGGCAGAGCGTCGCGCGATGGCTCGATGCGTCGCCGCCTACGTTTAGTTCAGCGTGAACGGCAAGCGGACCGTCTTCCCATACGCGGATCGTGTTGACGCCCGGCACACCTTCGGCCGGCGTCGCGCCTTCGGGACGATAGCGAAGCGCGCCGGACGGGCATTTGGTGATGACGGCGATGGAGGCCTCCGTCACGGCGGCATCGGGATCGATCCACGGCCCATCGACATTGGGTTTGAACACGTTCGGCAGGTTCAAAACACAATAGCGCGAATGGATGCAGCGCTTGCCGTCATTCAAAACGGTGATGCGCTCGCCCTTGTATTCATCGACCTGCGCCATGCGTCACCTCAGATCTTCTGGTCGTATTCGCCGACTTCCGGATGTTTGCGCAAACGGGCGTCGAGGTCCTTGAACATCGCACGCATCTGCGCGTCAGAGACAGGGCTCTCCACCACCACGACGAGCGAAGGCTTGTTCGAGGACGCGCGCACCAGACCCCAGGTGCCGTCTTCGAGCGTGACGCGCACACCGTTGACGGTGACGAGCGACTTGATCTTCTGGCCGAGGATCTGCTCGCCGTTCTTTTGCGCATCCTGATATTCCTTCACCATCGCATCGACAACGCCGTACTTCTTGTCGTCCGGGCATTCCGGCGCCATGGTCGGCGAGCCCCAGGTCTTGGGCAGCGTCGCCACGAGATCGGACATTTTCTTCGAGCCGGCGCGATCGAGCATCTCGAGCACAGCAATGCCGGCGACGATACCGTCGTCATAGCCGCGGCCGAGCGGATCGCAAAGATAGTAGTGTCCGCTCTTCTCGAAACCGCAGAGCGCGCCGATCTCCTTGCAGCGGCGCTTCATGTAGGAGTGGCCGGTGATCCAGTAATCAGTGGTGGCACCATTCTGCTTCAGGATCGGGTCGATGTCGAAGATGCCGGTCGACTTCACATCGACGACGAATTTCGCGCCGGGCCGCTTTGCCGACATGTCGCGCGCCAGCAGCACGCCGATCTTATCGGCGAATATCTCCTCGCCCTTGTCATCCACCACGCCGCAGCGGTCGCCGTCGGCATCGAAGCCGAGCGCGATCTCCGAGCCGTTTGCCTTTAACGCCCTCGCCATGGCGTCCAGCATGTGCAGGTCTTCGGTGTTCGGATTGTAGTTCGGGAAGTTGTAGTCGGGATTGCATTCTGACTCCGTCACCTCCGCGCCGATGCGGCGGAGCGCTTCCGGCGCAAACAAACCTGCGGTGCCGTTGCCGCACGCGACCGTCACCTTCATCAGACGCGACAGCTTGTGGCCTTTTGTCAGCTCATCGAGATATTTCTCACGGAAATTCTCCACGCGGGAGTAGCTGCCGCCGGCACGCGGCTTGAACTCCTGGCCCAGCACGATGGCTTTTAAGCGCTTGATCTCGTCGGGGCCGAAGGTGAGCGGTTTCTGCGCACCCATCTTCACGCCGGTCCAGCCGTTCTCGTTGTGGCTGGCGGTGATCATCGCAAGGCCGGGGCAATCAAGCGCGAATTGCGCGTAGTAACCCATCGGTGTGGTGCCAAGCCCGATATCGACGACTTCGCAGCCAGCCTGCATCAATCCGATGATCAAGGCCTGCTTGATCGACATTTCGTAGGAGCGATAGTCGTGGCCGGTTGCGACCTTGGGCTTGATTCCAAGCTCGTGCAGATAGGTGCCGAGCCCCAAGCCCACCAACTGCACACCCGTCAGGTTCAGCTCTTTGCCGAACAGCCAGCGCGCGTCGTATTCGCGGAAGCCGTT
>CAZCJI010000274.1:0-4672 GCA_964498625.1 uncultured Rhizobium sp. | reverse complement strand
CTACGACCCGCTGATTAAGAGTCAGCTGCTCTACCAACTGAGCTAATCACCCACAGCCATGGGCCGAAACCCACGCGAAGGGGCGGCCTATAGCAAGGGCGGCTGCCCAAGTCCATGGCGGATTTCCCGGAAATCCCGGGGAATCGCAGCGGTTAGATAATTCCGCCGGAATGGCGCGGAATCTCGACCTGGCGGTGGACATGGACGCTCATCAGGATGCCGAAACCGAACATGACGCTGAGCATCGCGGTGCCGCCATAGGAGAGCAGCGGCATGGGAATGCCGACCACGGGGATCAGCCCCATCACCATCGCGCCGTTGATGAGGATATAGAAGAAGAAGTTGAGGGTGAGCCCCATGGCGACAAGGCGGCCGAACTGGCTGCGCGCGCTCATCGCGATCTGCACGCCATAGCCGATCACAATGGCGAACAGCAGAAGCAGCGCGATCGAACCGACGAAGCCGAACTCCTCGGCATAGTTGGTGACGATGAAGTCGGAATGTTTTTCCGGCAGAAAATTCAGCCGGCTCTGCGAGCCTTGTAGGAATCCCTTTCCGGTCAACCCGCCCGATCCGACGGCGATTTTTGCCTGTGTGATGTTCCATCCCGCACCCAGTGCATCGGATTCGGGATTGAGGAACGTCATCACGCGCTGTTTCTGATAGTCGTGCAGGAAAAACCGCCAGGCGAGCGGAATTGCGCTCGCCACCGCGCCGAAGGCTGGCGCTATCCACCACCACGAAAGCCCGGCGAGAAACAGGAGCGAAATTCCGTCGGCCACCAGGATGATCGTGGTGCCGAGATTGGGCTGTTTCAGAACCAGCGCCGCCGGCATCGCGATCATCACCAGCGGAATAAGAAGACGCAGCGGCTTGGAGACATCCTCGACGCTCAATCCATGGAGGAAGCGCGCGAGCGCGAGGATGAGCGCGATCTTCATCAATTCGGAAGGCTGGATTTCGATGGGGCCCACACTGATCCAGCGTTGCGCGCCGAGCGCGGAATGTCCGGCCACCAGCACCACGACCAGAAGGATCAACGACACCACATAGGCGGGATAGGCGATGGACATCCAGAAGCGGATGTCGGTCAGCGAAGCCCCGATCAGAAGGACAAGACCGACAGCAAAATAGGCCATCTGCTTTCCGGCCCAGGGGCTGAAACTCGCGCCCGCCACCGAATAGAGCATCGCAAAGCCGATGCAGGCGATGATGCCGATGAGCAGCACAAGACCCCAGTTCACCTCGAACAACTTGTCGGTGACGCTGAGCATGCGCCGCGTGGCGGCATAGGGGCGCGTATTCATGTGCGCCTCGTTCCGGTTTGTTCGCTTGCCGCATTGACCGGATACAGCGTCTTCAATCCCACCACATCGCGCTGCTGCGCGAAGCGTAGCACATCGCGCGCGATCACCACCTGCGGGTGCGCGTCGGAAGCGTGTTCGGTGATACAAGCCAGCGCATAGCGTGGCGCCGCCACTGGCGCGAAGGCGACGAAGAGGCCGTGATCACGCAACGCCCAGGGCAGAGAGCCGTTCTTCTTCACACCGCTCGCGCGTTCTTCCTTGGAAATCTTGCGGACCTGCGCGGTGCCGGTCTTTCCGGCCATCTCGAATCCCGGTTCGGCGATGCGGAAGCCGGCGGCTGTGCCGCCTTCGTTGGTCACCGCGTTCATGCCTTCACGCACTTTTTGAAACGCCTCGTCGGAGAACGGCAATGGGTTCGGCACCGGCCGGGGCTGCACGACGTTGCCAACCGCATGCACCACGCGCGGGCTGACCGCCTTGCCGCTCGCGATCCGCGCGGCCAGGGTGCAGAGCTGGATCGGCGTTGCGATCACATAACCCTGCCCGATACCGGCGCTCAGCGAGTCGCCGACCTGCCAGGGGATTCCGGTGTGCCGCAGCTTCCATTCGGAATTGGGCATGAAGCCCGGGCGCTCGCCGGGGATCTCTATGCCGGTGCGGCTGCCGATGCCGAGCGCCGTGGCCGCATCGTGCATCTTGTCGATGCCGAGATGGCGCGCGACCTCGTAAAAGAACACGTCGCAGGATTGGGCGATGCCGCGTTTCAGATCGACATGGCCGTGACCGCCCTTCTTCCACGCCCAGCAATGAAAGGTGTTGTTGCCGAGCTGCAGCGCCCCGTTGCAATTGACCTGAAGATCGGCCAGCCCGTTCTGCACCGCCGCCATCGCCATCGCGGTCTTGAAGGTCGAGCCCGGCGGATATTCGCCGCCAAGCGCCTTGTTGATCAGCGGCTTGTGATCGTCGGTGGTGAGCGTTTTCCATTCGTCGTTCGAGATGCCGACATTGAAGAGATTCGGATCGAACCCCGGCGTGGACGACAGCGCCAGGATGTCGCCGTTCTGGCAATCCATCACGATGCAGGCAGCGCTTTGCCCGGTCATCTTCTGATCGGCGAAATTCTGCAGCTCGCGGTCGATGGTGAGATAGACGTCCTTGCCCGCCGTCGATGGATCGCGGCTCAGCTCACGGATCACGCGGCCATAGGCATTGACCTCGACGCGGCTGGCGCCGGCCTTGCCGCGAATCTCGGTATCGAATTCCTTCTCAACCCCACGCTTGCCAATGCGAAATCCTGGAAGGTCGAGCAGCGCGTCGCTGTCGTCGGTTTGTTTGTCGCTCTGCGACACCGGCGCGACATAGCCGATCAGATGGGACAATTCGGCGCCGTAGGGATAGGCGCGCGTTTCGCCGACGTCGGGCTGCACGCCCGGCAGATAGGGAAGATGCTGGTTGACAAGCGCAAACTCGTCCCACGACAGATTCTCGGCGACCACGACCGGCACAAACCGCTTGTTCGCGGCCAGATCGCGCATGACGCGCTTCTTCTGCTGATCGCTGAGTGCGATCACGCGCGAAATCGTGTCGAGCGCGGCTGCGGTGCCGTTGCTTGCCTGTTCGGCGACGAGGAGCACACGATAGTTGCGGCGGTTATTGGCAAGCTCGACCGCGAAGCGATCCAGGATGCGCCCGCGCGGCGGCGCGACGAGGCGCTCGTTGACGCGGTTGTCCTCGGCGGCGGTGTGATAGAGATCGCCGTCCTTGATCTGGAGCTGGTAAAGCCGTCCGCCGAGCGCTGCCAGCACCGCCGTCATGCCGCCGGACACCATCAGCGTCCGGCGCGTGAAGGTCTCGTAGCGGCTTTTGTCCTTCTTATCGAACAACGGCATCAAAAGTCGCTCCGCATCGGACCGACGAAGCGGCGGTGGACGAAGCCGAGGAACATGACGACCGGCAGATAGAAGATCACGCTCATCGCAAGCTCACCCATGACCGGCGCGAGCGGCGGAATGCGCCAGTAATAGACAGTGACCACGAGATATGCTGTCGCACAGGAAAATGCCGCGGCTGTCGCAAAACCCATCATCGCACCGAAGCCCGAAAGCCCCGCAAACATGTCGCGCTGCTGGTCGAGCAAAGCATAGGTAGCGACGAACGCGACGGCCCAAACGCCCGGCGGGCCGCCCGACAGCAAATCCTCGAGCACACCGATCACAAGCGCCCAGAACGGCGGCATCAGATCGGGGCGCACGAGGCACCAGAAATAAAGCGGCATCAGTCCGAGCAGCGGCGCAGGCGCAATTCCGCCGAGGACAGAGACGGGAACATTGGCGATCAAGACTCCCAGAATCGCGAACGACACTGGGATAACGGCAGCGGTGATGCGATTGCCGATGAGGACGCGTTCCATCGCCGGCCCTCACTGATCGTCAGGATCGGCGCTCGGATTGTCCGGCGCTTGTGTCTGCGGGGTCGGCTTGACGGCAGGCTTTATCGCCGGCGGTGCAGCGGGCGCCGGGGCGGGCGTTTGCACATTCGTCGTGACCGGTGGAGGCGGCGTGGCGGGCGGCAGTCCTGCTGCCGAAACGGGAAGATCGTTCTTGGTCGGCGTGGGCGGCGTTTCGATCGAGTTCTTGAAATCGACGATCTCAACATCCTGGCTGGATGCCGGATCGGCGAGCAGTGCGACGCGCAAGGCATTGTTGTCGAGGATCACCGTTCCAACGGGCAGGCCGGGCGGAAGGATTCCGCCGTCGCCGGAACTCACGACCTGATCGCCGGGATGCACGACCACGCCTTGCGCCAGTGTTTCAAGCGCCGGCGCCTTCGCGTTGTCGCCGGTGAGAATGGCCTGCGCGTGTCCGGGCTCGATCGTCACCGGAATGCGGCTGTTGAGGTCGCTGAGCAGAATGACCCACGAGGTGTGCTCGCCAGCAAGGAAGATGCGCCCGATCATGCCGCGCATGTCGATCACGGCCTGACCGGGTTTGACGCCGTTCGCCTTGCCGGCGTCGAGGATCATGGTTTCGAGGAACGGCCGCTTCGCGCGTCCGATGACGTGCGCGAGCGTCGAGGACAGCGCCGCCTGCGGCACGGCATGTAGCAGCAGCTGATAGCGCTTCACGCGCGCGTCGAGCATGACCGCAACGGTTTGCCATTGGCGGAGCCGCGCGTTCTCTTCCTTGAGGCGCACATTCTCCTGATAGACGTTGTAGCCTTCGCCGACATTCGCCCACCACGACGACACCGCGTCGAACGGACGATGCCCCCATGCAAGTTCCGGCGCCATCCAGTCGGTCACACGCGCGCGCGCGCGATCGAAGAGCGTGGATTGTGCTTTTCCGATGAGAACGAGCGCGACGGCC
>CAZCJI010000273.1:0-4706 GCA_964498625.1 uncultured Rhizobium sp. | reverse complement strand
AATCCATGATCGCGTTCATGATGGCAACGACGAACAGCAGAGGCGCGTTGCGCATCGGGCCGTTCCTGCGGCTCTGATCGATCTGTGCGGCGACACCGGCCATGATCTGATGACCCTTCGCCTTGCTCGCCGGCGTGATGTCGTCCGACACGGTCAGCAGCGCGAGCACGCGCCGCTTGTCCGGAAAATCCATGGCCCATGCGAGCGAGCGCGCCCAACTGTATTGCGCCTGCCTGCGGATATCGCCTTTGGGCGGCCGTCCGCCCAGCGCCGCTTCCGCAGCCTCGGTCTTGATCTCCAGATAGAGTTGGTTGAGCAGATCGGCCTTGGTCTCGAAATAGGTGAACAGCGAGCCGTTCGAAACACCCGCCTCTTTCGCGATGGCCGCGGTTGGCGCGCTTAACCCCTGCGCCGCGATCACCCGCGTTGCCGCGGCGAGGATCGCATCCCGTTTGTCGTCGCTCTTGGGCCTGGCCATGACACCAGCTTATAAGAGAGTGCCTAGTCAGTCAATGACGCTACCGCCCCAGCTGATCGTCGCCCTTGCGGGCGCGCAGCGCCGCTGGAAGATCCATATAGAAGCCACGCGCGACCTTGCGCACCTGGTCTTCGCGCGCGAGCTTCGCATCACGCTCGTCGGCGAAAGTCTCGCCCTCGAACAGCCACCGCGTGACCGGTTGGCCCGTGCGTTCATCCGAAGCGGTGAACGATGTCACCTCCTCGACCTGCTCCTCAGCGAGTTTCATGGTGTGGCGAAAATGGGCGACATCGTCGCGGCGATCACTCTGCTCGGCCTCGATGCGCGCGCGGTTCGTGGCGTCGAAACGCCGGAACACGCCCAGCACACGTGGATGCACGAGCAGCAGAATCGCGAAGATGAACAGCGCGGTGAAGATGAGATCTCGTGTCACAGGGAAAGTATGGGGAGAAACCGGCGTTTCTCAACCCGCAAAAAATTTTCGGCCCCCCCTTGAAGCGCAACGCTCGCATCGCCATTTCTCCCAAATCCCCACAGGAGCAAGCGAACCGCGGCCGGGCCATGAAAAGCCTGGAATGGCAGCCTTCTCTCGCGCTCGGAAAGGGGCGCTGTGGCCTGGCGCAAATAAATTTCACCCTGTCTATCGAACACCGAAATGTAGGGTTATTCGAAAGCCGCTTCGGCCCGCATCAGCTGCCGGCACGCTCGAGATAGTCCTTGCTCTGCATCTCGATCAGGCGCGAGACCGTGCGCTGGAAAACCTGCGCGGCATCGCCCTCGATATAGAGCTGTTCGGCCGGCGCGGCGGCGGAACAAACGAGCTTCACGCCTTCGTCATAGAGCGTGTCGATCAGCACGATGAACCGCCGCGTCGCATCGCGCAGCTGTTCGCTCATCTGCGGGATGCGGTCGAGCAGCACCGTGTGATATTCCCGCGCGATGGCGAGATAGTCCGCTGCCGCCAGCGGTTGCAGACAGAGATCGTCGAACGGGAACCGCGCCACGCCCTTCGCGGCGCATGGCACGTGCAGCGTACGGCCGAGAACCGTGAGCATCGCGGGTTCGCAGGTGCGTTTGCCGGTGAGCTGAAACCAATCCTCGTCCATCGCCGCATCGGTTTCAGGCCCCAGCGGCGTGAGATAGACCTTGAGGCCGTGAATGAGCCGGCGGCGGTAATCGATGGGCCCGTCGAGTTCGAAGACGTCGAGCTTCTGTTTAATCAGATCGATGAAAGGCAGGAATAGCTGGCGATTGAGACCGCCTTCGTAAAGCCGGTCAGGCGCGGTGTTCGAGGTCGCCACGATCACCACGCCGCGCTCGAAAAGCTGCTCGAAAAGGCGGCCCAGGATCATTGCGTCCGCGACATCGGTCACCTGGAATTCGTCGAAGCACAGAAGCAGCGCTTCGTTCGCGACCGTCGCGGCGACCGGCTGGATCGGATCGTGCGCGCCGCGTTGCCGTTCGGTGTGTATGCGCGCATGCGTCTCCACCATGAAGGCGTTGAAATGAATACGACGTTTGGCTTTGACCGGCGCGTCCTCGAAGAACAGGTCCATCAACATCGATTTGCCGCGGCCGACATCGCCCCAGATGTAGAGCCCGCGCGGCGGATTGCGCGTGCCGAACAGGCTCCAGCCTGGTCTGTATTTGCGCAGCGCGTTCGAAAGCATTTGCAGCTTGTCCGCCGCGTTGGCCTGCAACGGATCGGGCTTCAGCGCACCGTTGGCGACGGCCCTTTTGTAGCGGGAGAGAAACGACATCAGCGCTTCGGCACAATCGCCCAGTAATCGAGATCGAGGACGACGTTTTCCAGATATCTGTCGCCGTCGCGATAGGGAAAATCGGCACAAGGCAGATTCTTCGTTGCGACCAGACGTAACCGTAACGCCGCGCAATCCTGGCGATTCAGTTCCGGCTCGTCGGCGTTGGGGATCGGCGCTTTGTCGAGCACCTCCGACCACGCGAAGATCGTATCGCCCGCGAATACGGGATTCGCGTGACGTCCGCCGTTGATGGCAGCGATACAGAGCGCGTTCGAGAGGCCGTTGTAAGACAATGCCCGCGCGATGGAGATTACATGACCGCCATAGACAATGCGTTTGCCAAACCGGCCCTTGGCTTCCGCGAACTGGTTGAAATGGACGCGCGCGGTGTTGTGGTACAGCCGCGTCGCCATCATGTGTTCGGATTCTTCGACCGTCGTGCCGTCTATATGGTCGATGCGCTCGCCGATCTCATAATCCTCCCAGCGTAGCGCACTGCCTGTCTCTTTCGGCGTCGCATTGCGGAAATGGGTTTTCGCCGGGGCAACCAGCGATGATGGGGGTACAACATCGGGAAGTTCTGGCACAACAGGATCCGGCGCTTTGGATGTGGCATCGCGCTTGCGCACCATGACCCAGCGGTTGAACGACACGACCACGTCATCCATCGCATCGACGCCTTCGGTGCGGACATAGACGATGCCGGTCTTGCCGTCGGAATTTTCCTTAAGCCCGATCACTTCAGTGAAGGCGCGCAAGGTGGCGCCGGGATAGAGCCGCTTGCCAAAACGCAGCTGTGCATAGCCGAGATTGGCAACCGCGTTGAGCGAGATGTCGCTCACGCTCATGCCGAACACCATGTGGAAAACGAGCAAATCGTCGAATGGCGTGGTCTCGAAGCCCATCGCCTTCGCCAAAGGCTCCGACGACTGCAGCGCAAACCGCGCGCCGTAAATCGCCCTGTACAGCGCCGCATCGCCGACGGTCGGCGTGCGCGCCGGTGCGTGGATGAAACGCTGCTTGAGCTGGAAGTCCTCAAAGAAATTGCCGTGTAATGATTTTGAACTGCTTGCCAATCAACCCTCCGATGTCATCCCGGGCGTGCCAAAGGCACGGCCCGGGACCCAGCGTTCGACAGGGCTGGATATAGATCAATCCAGTGTGGGTTGTCGCGTTCGATCAGATTTTTCTTCCAGTCACGCCGCCAGCGCTTGATCCGCTTTTCTTGAGCAATGGCATCGTTGATGTCGCCGTATGCGTTGTACCAGACCAGCATCTTGACGCCGTACTTCTTTGTGAATCCGGGAAGTAGTCCTTCCTTATGCTGATAGACACGGCGCATTAGATCGTTGGTAACACCCACATAGAGCGTCCCCTGCGGCTTGCTCGCGAGCATGTAGACGAAATACTCGTGATCGCGCATGCATTTTCCGTAGGTCCCGGACAGCCGCTTCGCGGTTTCCGGGATGACAGATTAGGTTTTTTCCAGTTCTGCTATGGCATCGGCAAGCGCAACAGTGCGGCGCGCGATCTCGGCGTGGAGCAACTCGACCATGCGGCCATCGAGCTTGATCGCGCCCTTGCCCTTGTTCTCGGGCAGATCGAACGCGGCGAGCACCTTGCGAGCGGAGGTCACATCGTCGGCCGATGGCGCGAAGATCGTGTTGCACGCATCGACCTGGGTGGGATGAATTACTGTCTTGCCGTCGAAGCCGAAACTTTTCGCCTGCTCGCAATGGCGCGCGAAGCCGCCGGAGTCCTGAATGTCGTTGAAGACGCCATCGATGGCGGCCAGGCCGTGCGCACGCGCGGCCGCGACCGAGAGACCAAGCGCCGCAAACAGATTGCCGCGATCCGGCGTGTGCTGGCCGCGCAGTTCCTTGATGAGATCGTTGGTGCCCATGACGAAACAGGCAAGCCGGCCGCCGGCACCGGCCAGCGTGGCGATGTTGAGGATCGCGAGCGGCGTCTCGATCATCGCCCACAACGCAATGGACGGATCGGCGTCGTGTTTCGCGAATTCGTCTTCAAGCGCACGAATATCGGCGAGTGTGGAAATTTTCGGCGCCAGAATCGCATCCGGCTTTTCAGCGACGGCAGCGGCGAGATCAGCCTCACCCCACGCGGTCGAGAGCCCATTGATGCGCACGATCACCTCGCGCTTGCCGAAGCCGCGCGCGTTGACGGCATCCGTCACCTGCTGGCGCGCAACGTCTTTCATATCGGGTGAGACGGCGTCTTCGAGATCGAGGATCAATGCGTCGGCGGGAATGTCGCGCGCCTTCTCCATCGCGCGCGCATTGGAGCCGGGCATGTACAGAACGGAACGGCGCGGACGGATTTGCATGAGAGCCCCGGAAACGGCTGGAGAGTCAGCCGCCGCCTATATAGCGGGCGCGCGCCGCCGCGGCATAGGCCTGAACGTCGGCCTGTTCGCGGAATCGCCGCGTCCATTTGGCCATGAC
>CAZCJI010000272.1:0-4720 GCA_964498625.1 uncultured Rhizobium sp. | reverse complement strand
CTTCCATGAAGAAGTTCATGCCGATGCCGAAGAAGAACGACAGGCGCGGCGCGAAACTGTCGACCGGCAAACCCTTCGCCAGCGCCGCGCGGACATATTCGATGCCGTCGGCGAGCGTGTAAGCAAGCTCCTGCACCGCCGTGGCACCGGCTTCGTGCATGTGATAGCCGCTGATCGAGATCGAATTGAATTTCGGCATTTTCTTCGCCGTGTATTCGATGATGTCGGCGACGATGCGCATCGAGGGCGTGGGCGGATAGATATAGGTATTCCGCACCATGAACTCTTTCAGGATGTCGTTCTGGATCGTGCCGGAGAGTTTCTCCGTCGGCACGCCCTGCTCCTCGCCTGCAACGATGAAGCTCGCGAGTACCGGAATGACCGCGCCGTTCATGGTCATCGACACGCTCATCTTGTCGAGTGGAATGCCGCTGAACAGGATCTTCATATCCTCGACGCTGTCGATCGCCACACCCGCCTTGCCGACATCGCCGGCGACGCGCGGATGATCGCTGTCGTAACCGCGGTGGGTCGCGAGATCGAAGGCGACCGACAATCCCATCTGACCAGCGGCGAGGTTCTTGCGATAGAACGCGTTGGATTCTTCCGCGGTCGAAAAGCCCGCATATTGGCGAATGGTCCAGGGGCGGCCCGCGTACATCGTGGCGCGCACACCGCGCAGATACGGCGCGAGACCGGGGAGCGAATTCGCCTCCGCCATCCCTTCCAGATCGGCCGCGGTGTAGAGCGGCTTCACGGTGAAGCCCTCGGGCGTCCGCCAGTCGAGGCTCTCGAGCGGCCGGTCGCGCAGCTCCTTCGCCGTCAGCTTCGCCCAATCCGCGGGATTCTTGTCCGTCATCGCATCTCTCCGAGGGTTCGGAGTATCTCAGGTGCGAAAGGCGGGTCAAACGCTCCTCCGCGGCGAGCAGCCTCGCTTCGGCGATCGCGGCGCGCACTTCGCGCAGGAATATCCGGCGCCCGGCGCGGCGCGCATGGGCCTCGCGCGTGAAGCGTCCGTGCTTCAGAGCGTTCCGGTTTCCCGGGCGGGCACCGCGGATCAAAGGCAAGATTATTGCGCCTTTGAATTGCGATTTTTGATGATTTCCAGCCGCCCGATCTGCCCGGCCAGCTGCGCGCTCAGCTTCAGGAATTTCGCGAGGTCTTCCATATTGCCGGGGCTGTAGCTGCCGCGCTCCTCCACAGTTCGCATCGTGTCGCCAAGCACCTGGTTGCACTGGCCGAAATGCTTTTCGAGGGTTGTCGAGACCCGCTCCACGCGATCTCCTGTCTTGTCCGTTTTGGGCCCGGCGGCACTTTCATCGCTCATGGACGGGAGATGTGAACTTATAGGAATATTGTCAAGTAGTAGGACTAAAAATATTCGTCGCAATTCCGACATCGTCCGCCTACGGAGTATTCCGTGGATAACCCTTCCGGACTCCAGCGGTCGGCCTACCCCCAAGATTTTGTGATGTCAGTTTCTTGACAAACATCTTATAGTATGAGAACAAAGCCTGATATTGATTCGGTTAGCGATTCGGACGTGATTCGTTTTCCGTCCGTTCCGGCCTGTTTGCCATACTGTGTGTGCCGCTTTCACGCTGGCACCGTTCCTCCGCCCCGATAAACTCCCTCAGGGTTCAGAACCGAAACCCGTCAGCAGGAGGATATTGGACATGCACACCGCATTGAAACGCGCCGCTGGCGCCGTCACCCTGGCAGCCGCTCTGGTGAGCGGGATCGTCATCGGTCAGGCCACGGCGGACCAGCCGCACATGCAGAACGCGCTGGACGCACTCCAACGCGCGAAGTCGGAATTAACCATCGCGCAGCCCGACAAAGGTGGTCATCGTCTCGCCGCCATCGCGGCCGTCGATCGCGCGATCACTGAGACCCGCGCCGGCATACGCTTCGCGCGCTAGACACCGCCATCGCAGAGGCGATGCGCGGAATGCGCCACGCATCCCTCTGCGTGCCGGTTACTTGTTACGGTCCAGATAGACCTGCACGACACCGGTATCGCATCCCGCACCGGATGGGCCGGGATACTCGTCGTCATAGTCCTCGTAGTGCGAGCCGGGGTCATAGTCCCCGCCGGCGCCGTAACCCTGATCGTAATTCCCGCCGCCATAACTCTGCTGATCGTATCCCTGACCGTAGCTGGTTTGCTGGCCATAGCTCTGGCCATTGTTGCCACCCGGCGGCGGACCGCCCTGATCCGGTGTCGTCGAGACATAGCCCTGACCGGACGGAGGACCATAGCCGGACGGGGTGCCATAACCTGTGTCGTCAAATCCGTTCGCGGAGAACGCAACCTCATGTTTGGTGTGGTTGTGGAATTCGAAGCGCGGCGAACAATTGCCACTGTCGTAGTCGTCATCCCCGCCCGGGGCCTGATACAGCACGCTGATCCTCAAGCGCGGCGTGTCGGGGACGATGACGGGAGTCTTGAATGGCCAATGCGGGACGCCGTCGAGCAATCCCACGGAGTAAACCCCAACCATCACCAGAAGCCCCGCCACGAATCCGATCAGCGGGCGAAACATGTCCATCTTGTGCCCCCATTTTCGCTGTCGCGGGTTTCGCTTTCCCGGCAGCCATCGCAGGTTAATACGATTCCGTGTCAGCGCGATGCCACTGCCGCGTCACGTTTTAGCGTCAGTGAAAACAAGCACTTGCGCGGCTGTAGGGTTCATCAGCTCGAATCAGGAGCCCGTACTACGCAAACCGTGTACACTGGAGCGACAGTGGGGGAACTCGCGCACAAGTGCATCTCTTGTCGGGCAAGGATTTTTCCGATGATGAAAGCCGGATCCATTTTAAAGCTATTGATGCTGATGCTCGCTGGCGTGCTGGCGCTCAACGGCACTAGCACCGCATCGACAGTCAAAATTATCTACTCGTTTTGCGAGGGAGGGCAGTGTCAGGGCGGATATTACCCTTATGGCGACATGGTGGCAGACAACTCCGGCAATTTGTTCGGGACCGTAGAGTTTTTAGGCCAACATCAAGGCGGAGCGATTTTCGAATTAAGTCCAAACCAAAATAGGGATCAGTGGACCTATAAAACGGTATACAACTTTTGCTCGCAACCAGATTGCGCCGACGGAGACGAACCTTACGGCAAACTGGTCATCGACAAAGCTGGAAATCTGTACGGTGGAACCACATTTGGAGGAACCGGGAGCGGCGTGATCTTTGAACTCTCACCCAACGGGACGTACACGATTTTATATACCCTGTGCCCAGGCGGCGGATATTGCAGTGATGGATTGCAGCCTATCAACCTTACCTATGTGGGCGCCTCCACGGGAGCAGCTTACGACGGAACCTCGCCGCTCTTCGGCACGACATCCGGCGGCGCAAATAATTATGGAAACGTGTTCAGTCTCAGCAACAACGGAAACAACACTTGGAGCTACAGCGTAATTCATGCGTTTTGCAGCTTAGACAAATGCGCGGACGGAAAACGTCCTTTCGGGCTCGCATCCAATACCGACGGCACTCTTTTCGGAATCGCCGTGCGCGGCGGCGAGCACAAACATGGTCTGGTGTTCAAGCTTTCGGAAGGCGACAACGACCAATGGAATGAAACGCTCCTACACGATTTTTGCCAGACCGGCCGATGCACCGATGGCGCCGAGCCATTTTCGCTTTCAATAGGCTCCGACGGCGCGCTCTACGGAACGACGTTGGCTTATGGTCCGAATTGCAGTGTTCAACACATTAAACATCAATGCGGTTCTATCTTTCGGATCAATATGGATGGCACCGATTACAGTCTTTTGTACGGATTTTGTGCTCAAACCAAACAACAAAAGTGTGTAGACGGCCGAACTCCAATGGAAATGACAGAAATCGAGCCCAATGATTTTGTCGGCACGACGTATTATGGGGGTGCAAAAGATTTCGGTACCATCTTTGAGTTTCACAACGGTTCTTTTCAATCACTCCATCAGTTCTGTGGCTGCAAACGCGATGGTAAATGGCCGACAACCGGGCTGACCGCTGACGGCACGGGCACGCTGTTTGGGGCCACGCTTGAAGGCGGCGCCTACGGTTACGGCGCCGTCTACGAAATTAGCCCTTAAGGATCCGACAGCGGAACTTCCAGATAGCTGCGCAACACTTAGGTGTCTTGCGTCAGCTGACCGATTTCCCGTAGCAATGACCATGCGTCCTCAACACAGTATCGGCGGCCGCTTGAAGCGAGACAGCGTCAGCCGCGTCACCGCGATTCTCGGTCCCACCAACACCGGCAAGACGCATTTCGCGATCGAGCGCATGCTGGCGCACAAATCCGGCATGATCGGCCTGCCGCTGCGTCTTCTCGCGCGCGAAGTCTACGACAAGGTCGCGCGCATCAAAGGCCCGAAGCAGGCAGCGCTCATCACCGGCGAGGAAAAGATCGTACCAAGCGACGCGAAGTATTTCGTCTGCACCGTGGAGGCGATGCCGCTCGATCTGCGCCCCGCGTTTCTCGCCATCGACGAGATCCAGCTTTGTGCCGATCCCGAGCGCGGCCACGTCTTCACCGATCGGTTGCTGAATGCGCGCGGCGAGGAAGAGACGCTGTTCATGGGTGCCGACACGATGCGCGGCGCTATCCAGAAATTCGTGCCGCGCACCTACTTCGTCTCGCGCTCGCGGTTCTCCGATCTGGCTTACACCGGACAGAAGAAGCTCACGCGCCTGCCGCGCCGCTCAGCCGTCGTCGGTT
>CAZCJI010000271.1:0-4723 GCA_964498625.1 uncultured Rhizobium sp. | reverse complement strand
AATTTGTTTCCTGCGGTGCGGCCGATCACGTCGGTGGAGCGCAATGTGCGCGCCAGACGCTCGCCGGCCGCCACGATCACCTCGTCCGCGGCGTCGAAGCCGTAATTGTCGTTGATCATCGCAAGGCGGTCGATCGAGGCCACAAGAAACGCGCAATGGCGTTCCTGCGCCTTCGCGGTATCGATGGCCTGCGCCAACTCCATCCGCAACGCGTTGCGGTTCAGCTGCCCGGTGAGTTCATCACGCGTCGCGAGATAGCTGAGGCGCTGCACCTCGCGCTTTCTTTCCGTGATCTCGCGGACCACGCCGGTCAGCCGCTCAGCAGTACCTGTCACGGTGGGAATACGCGTGCCCACAATGGTGAACCAGACCGAGCCCATCGCGGCCACGAACTCGCAATCGAAATCGAAAGGCGTTTGCTCGTGAGAACGCACGTTGATGATCGTGTTGATTTTGCTCCGGCTCTCCGCCGTGGCAAAGCTGAGCAGCGTGCGGCCGCGATTGATGCTGTCCGTGCCGATCTGATTGGGAAGGATCTGACGCGCGCCGTCCCAGACGATGACATCGTCCGCGATCGTCCACGAAAACGTCACAAGACCGGCGCCCGAAATCGCAAGGTTGAGGCGCTCAGCGTCGTTGACTGCGCGCAGCGCAGCGACGCTGTCGGCAGGCTCGTTCTGCACCGACTGACCTAGCACCATCCACCATCCCTGGCCGGTTTTCCGGCCTTTGGCTGGATGATGCGGGCCGCCACTTAAAAAACTAGAAACTTTTGAAACAAACGCAGGAACGAACCCTCGCGGCGCGCGCTTTGCCTTAAGAACTTATTATGAGCGTGGCCGACACTCGCGAGGCAGGGAAGAAAGGCGTCGGATGGACGGCGCCGGCGCGTGTGCTGCGTCTCGAAAAATCCAGCAAACCCGGCAACGATCGTGATGAAGAACGCTCTTCGGCTCAAGTTCGGCCACAGCACGACACAAAACCGTCGCAGCGCGACATGTCTCACTTTGATACAGCCGGCCACGTCTCGCCGTGGAACGGCCCGGTTCTGGCATCGCCTTTCGCTGCGCAGGTGATCGCACAGGCCCTGAATGTGCACGAGGATGCCGCGACCTCAGCGCGGCGCGCGTATCGACACGGCGCGCAGACCGGTCGCCCGTTCCTGTTCGACGATAGGGTGTGATCGCGGCGCCAGCGCCAGAGCAAAACCCAGCAACCCAGCCGCCGAAAACAGGAACAGCGCCGGTTCTGCTCTTACACCGCCGGCCGCGAAGGCCGATGCGCCGGCAAGCAATGCGCACGCCGCGGCGATTGCCTGAATGGCCTGCGCGCGCCGATCACCGATGCGGCGCAAACTCATCGCGATCATTGCGAGGGCCGAGAAAAGCAATGGCGCAAAAGCGAGCACCGCGATGCCGGTCGCGGCGGCCATGATTCCGGCGACGCTGACTGCACCTAGCACGGAAGCAATCAAAAGCGGCGCAACGGAGCCGCGAAGCGCAAAACGCACGGCAAAGGCGAGACACGCCGGCGCGCACGCGCAAACAATCAGCGTGACGGAAAGCGCAAGCGGCGGCCCGCTCACACCTGCGACCGCCAGCGCGGCATAAAGCACACAAGCGAAGCGCACATAAGCACGCACGTCCCACGACGAGTCCGCAACGGAAAGCCAGCCCGCGATGGCGGCGGCAGAGAGCATGGCAGCCAGGGCGATCATCGCCGCTCCCGCAATTCGCCAAGCAGGGCCTTGATTTCCTGCAGATCCCGCTCAATCCGCGCGAGACGATGCTCCGTCAACTCATCGCGTGGCGCGGGCGTGGAGATACCAGCATGTGTCGCGATCACCTGCGGTGTGACGCCCAGCAGCGCGGCCATCACGCGCACTTGCCCGGCATTGATCTCGCGCTGATCCTTCCACACTTCGCCGATTTCATTTTCACTCAAGCCCAGTGCAAGACCGAGATCGCCACGCTTCAGTCCGCATGTTGCGAGACGCGCATCGAACCATTCCGAATCGAAAAACAACGCCATGACGCGCGCCAGTATGCCCCCCGCGCGCGTGAGTCGCTACAGCGAGGGCGCGAAAGCCGGATGGTTGAGCATCGCAGCACCCATGACATTGCCATAGCCGCCACCGCCCTGGACCACGACCACAAGGCTGTCGTGCGGCAATCCCTCCATCGCGGAGCGCGGCAGATCGATACTCAGCGGCTCGCCTTTCCACTGACCGACCGCCCGCAGATCGCCGACGACATTGTGATAGGTCATGGTGTGGCCAACGTTTTCGCCAGCGCCAATGGAGACAGTCGCCTGGCCGCGAAGGTGGAACATCCAGACCGTCGCCGGCACTTTCAGGCTCCGATCCGCGACAGCGCCGATCGCGATGTGCAATGACTGCGGGGTCTCGTTGAGTGTCACGGGAACGGACTCAGCATCGTCGTCGCGGACATGCGCGTCGATCGCCGCCTCGACAGCCTGCTCGCGCGAGCCAACCACATCGCTCACGCCATCGACGATGATCTGCGGCGTATAGACGGCGCCATGGCCCATCGCAGCTGCATAGGATTTTTGACGGCGCGTGTTCGTCTCGCTGGCCAGCGTGTCCTTCCAGCCCAGCATGTCCCAATAGGTAACAGACAGGCTCATCGGCACGACATCGCCGCGCTTGGCCAACCGCGCGAGCAGTGCATCCGCGGGCACGCAGGAGGCGCACCCCTGGCTCGTGTACAATTCCACAACCACGGGCCGCTTGGACGGGCCAGCCATCGCCGAAATGCCGCAAAGAACCAGCGCCGCCGCGAAACCGCCGGCGGCCGCCTTGAGAGCCACTTTCATAAGCCAGAGCATAGGCAAGCTCCCACCCAGCCTCCAGTCACTTCGCCTTGAAGCGCGGGCATTTCGGTCCCACTTTTCCGGCGGAAAGGGCTGCTTCCTTAAGCGGCAATCAGATTTCTCAGAACGTAAGGCAATATACCGCCATTGGTGAAATAGGCGACCTCGTCCGCCGTCATGATCATCAACACGAGCGGCATCGGCGCGGTCGTGCCGTCCGGATAGTGGATCGTCGCCGTCACCTTCATCCGCGGGGTGATCTTGCCGGAGAGACCCGGAATGTCGATCGCCTCGCGACCGGTGAAGTGATAGTCGCGGCGCGTCTTGCCATCGGCGAACGCGAACGGCGCGACACCCATGCCGATCAGGTTCGAGCGATGGATGCGCTCGAAGCTCTCGGTGATCACCGCACGGACGCCGAGCAGTTTCGGGCCTTTTGCCGCCCAGTCGCGCGACGAGCCGGTGCCGTATTCCTTGCCGCCGATGATGACGGTCTGCATGCCGTCCTTCTCGTAACGCATCGCGGCGTCGAAGATCGACATCGTCTCGCCCGAAGGCGCGTTCTCCGAGTAGTAGATCGTGTTGCCGCCTTCGGCGCCGTTCATCATCTCGTTCTTGATGCGAATGTTGGCGAAGGTGCCGCGCATCATGACTTCATGATTGCCGCGCCGCGCGCCATAGGAATTGAAATCCTGCTGACGGATCTGGCGTTCCTGCAGATAGAGACCGGCCGGCGACGTCGCCTTGATCGAACCCGCGGGCGAGATGTGGTCGGTGGTGATGGAGTCCCCGAACAGCGCGAGGATGCGCGCGCCCTGGATTTCCGCGACCTGCTTCGGCTGCAATGTCATGCCTTCGAAATATGGCGGGTTGCGGACATAGGTCGAGCCGATGTCCCAGGTATAGGTCTGGCCCTTGGGCGCCTTCACCTTCTTCCAGTTCGACGTGCCTTCGAACACGTCGCCATAGCGCGTGCGAAAGCTCGACGCCTTCACCGCCTTGCGGATCGTATCCGAGATTTCCTTGGGACTCGGCCAGATCTCTTTCAGATAGACAGGCTCATTGTCCTTGTCGTAGCCGACCGGCTCTTTGGTGAGATCGATGTTGATCGAACCCGCGAGCGCATACGCCACCACCAGCATCGGCGAGGCAAGATAGTTCGCGCGGACCTGCGGATGGACGCGGCCTTCGAAGTTGCGGTTTCCGGAAAGAACCGCGGCGGTGACGAGATCGCCGCTCGTGATCGCATCGGCGACGGGTTCGGGCAGCGGACCGGAGTTACCGATACAGGTCGTGCAGCCATAGCCGACAAGATTGAAACCGAGCTTGCTCAGCGGCGCGTCAAGCCCCGCCTTCGCAAGATAGTCGGTGACCACCTGACTGCCCGGCGCGAGTGAGGTCTTCACCCACGGGCGCACTTTCAATCCGCGCTTGACCGCGTTGCGCGCGACCAGCCCCGCGCCGATCATCACACTTGGGTTCGAAGTATTGGTGCAGGACGTGATCGCCGCGATCACGACATCGCCGTGACCGATCGTATGCTCCGATCCTTCGATCTTCGCGCGCTTGTTGGCGTCGGCTTCCTTTTTGTAGGTGTTGATCAGCGCTTCGGCGAATTTGTGCGCGGCATCGGCCAGCGGCACGCGATCCTGCGGACGTGCGGGACCGGCGAGCGACGGCTCGACCGTATTCATGTCGAGCGAAAGCGTGTCGGTGAAGACCGGCTCCTCGCTCTTGGCGGTGCGATACATGCCCTGCGCCTTGGCGTATTTCTCGACCAGCGAGACGCGTGCGGGCTTGCGCGCCGTGTCCTTGAGATACCGCACGGTTTCGCCGTCGATCGGGAAGAAGCCGCAGGTCGCGCCATATTCCGGCGCCATGTTCGCGATGG
>CAZCJI010000270.1:0-4769 GCA_964498625.1 uncultured Rhizobium sp. | reverse complement strand
AGATTTCGCCGGTGTCCTCGTCACGGATGTAGATAATTTCGCTCGGCGGATCGCCGACAGGATCGTTCGACCAGGGCGTAATCTTGTTCTGCTGGCTGTTGACAGACCATGTGAAACCGCTTCCGTCGGCGGAAACGACAAATCCGAACGAAGGATTGGCGATCACATTGACCCATGGCGCTGGCGTACACTGATTGCTTTCGAGCACCGTGAGATATTCGCGGCCATCCTTCGTGAAGCCGCCGAGCCCGTTGAAATATTCCATCGGTGGATTGGGAAGCGCCGCATCCGGTGACTCTACGGGATAGAACCGCCGCGCGGGTGGGGCGCTTCCAGGCTTGCGTTCGCGCGCGCGATTGATCTGCTCCGCTAGCGTCCCGCCCTCGCCGAGAAGAATGGCGCGCGCCGCCGCCTGCAGAAGCGCCTTGGATTCCGGTGGGATCGTATCGGCGCGCAAGACGTATACCGAACCGCGCGCGTTGTCGCCCGTAAGTTTGGGCATCGATTGGTTCATGCGCAGGAGTGCCTCGATCGTCGCCTGAAAATCCTGCGCGTAGGAAACGGCGCGCTCGTTCAGGATCACAAGATCGACTGAGAGCAGTTTCAATCGCCAGTACTCATGCGCGCGCAGAATTTGGCGCACCAGTTTTAGCCCATCGTCATCCTGGATTCGCACCAGAACGATGGGGAGATCGCCCGAGATCCCATGCGCCCATAGAGTAGACGCTTTCCGCAATCCCCGCTTTGTCACATCGGCGGATGGACGCAGAGTCGGATCGGAATAGAGAATGTGGTTGGCAAGGCGCTGAAACAGATTGGCTTCGTCGGCCGTGATACCGAGATGACGAAGCTGCATCTGCGCCTGGGTCCAGGCCAAAGTGGACGCGCGGTCGAATGCATGCTGGTCGCGGTGTTTGTCGATCAGATCGACTATACCTTCGCGTGAATCCGCCGCCATCGTCCAGAACGCAATGCGCACGGTCGCGCCGCGAGGAATTTTCACGCGGCGGCGCAGACTGAAGATGGGGTCGAGAACCGGACCCGCGGTGTTCGACAGCGGCCAGCCATCGGCTATCGCTGCCGGCGATCGTGCTGTCTGCCCGCGTCCGAGAAATCGTCCCCGATCGGTTTCAAACTGAATGTCGCCCGAACTTTCGCCTTCAACCACAGCCAGATGCGCAGCCCAGATATCGGGATCGCCGGAAGAGCGTTTGCGCCGCGTCGCGATGATCGCGCCTTCATTCGCGGCAAATTCGGTTTCCACGAACAGCTTCGCAAAAGCCGGATGCGAAACGTCATCGGCCTGACGGGCGAGGGCAACCTCCGCGAACGACGTTATCTCGATTTCCCGGATCCGCGGACCGTGGTTGGTTATGGAAACGCGACGCACTTCAGCGTCGTCTTCGGACGACACGATCACTTCCGTCACCGTCGTCAGTGAACCGTCGTTGCGCGTGATTTCAGCACGATCCTCACTGAACACGACTTCGTAGCTGTCGGGCTCGACGCCGGTGGGCTGATAACCGGCCGACCATACGTCGCCGCTGCGCACATCGCGCAGGAAGATGTAGGCGCCCCACTGGTCTCGTGTGACGTCTTCGCGCCATCGGGTGAGGGAAATATCGTGCCAGCGGCTGTAGCCCGACCCTGACGCCGTGACCATCGCGGAATAGCGACCGTTGGACAAGACTTGCGTCCGCGGCACGCGCGAATGTGCCGAATGGTAGCGCCGCTCTGTTTCGGCAATGAGCATTGTGTCTTGCACGACGGTCGCAACCTGTTCCGGCGCCGGGCGTGCGAGCGCGATGTCGCGCGGCATGCGTTCCTGCAACAGAAGCTCGGCAGCCTGCACCATTGGCTCCGCATGAAAGCGCGCGCGCATGGCGCCGTCGTTCAGTGCGTTGTCGATGGCGACAAGGGTCATGGCCTGGTGATGCGCCATGTAAGCGCGAACCACGGCGAACTTCATCCCCTCGGGCAAACGCGAACGCGTGTAATCTAAGGCTTCGTACCAGCCATAGTCACCGCATCCGCCCAAACGCCGCATGCGCTCGTAGTTTCGCACCGCAGCCGCCGGATCGACCATGGTGGCGAGCCCGGTGGCGTAAGGGGCGATC
Source organism: uncultured Rhizobium sp. (assembly GCA_964498625.1). Taxonomy (GTDB): domain Bacteria; phylum Pseudomonadota; class Alphaproteobacteria; order Micropepsales; family Micropepsaceae; genus Rhizomicrobium. Next base: position 2,652 of record CAZCJI010000270.1, on the reverse strand, counting down.
ACTGTATCGTTGCTCAGACCGCGCTTATAGCCAAGGTCGGGAACGCCGAAACTTGAGTATTGATAGGTCTGCTCGATGTTGCGTGCATTGAACGCCGACTCCGAAATGCCCCACGGCACTCCCAGCTTGTCGCCGTATTCCTCCTGGCGGCGCACGACGAGACGGTTGGTCTGCTCCAGCAAGCTACCCGATGGCGCGCGCATCACAAGCGATGGCATCAGATATTCGAACATCGATCCCGACCAGGAGATGAGGCCGGAACTGCCGTCGATGGGTGTGAGCGTGCGGCCAAGTCTGAACCAGTGCTTCGCGGGTATGTCCCCTTTGGCGATGGCAAAAAAGCTTGCGAGTCGCGCTTCCGAGGCTAGAAGGTCGTAAAAGTTCGGATCCAGCGTTCCATCGTTACAGCGATAACCGATGGAGAGCATCTGGCGGTCGGCGTCGAACAGAAAGCCGAATTCCATCTCCATCGCCATCTGCTTCGCGCGTTCGCCGAGCGAGGACAGGCGATGGCGCAGACGTTCCGCTTCGCCGCGCGATTGCTCGATCGCGGTTTTGAGATCGCCTCTGTCGTCTAGGTGGGAAATCTTGTCGAATGCGGCTTCGCAATGCTCGGCGAGACGGTCCAGACTCGGGATCCGATTGAGATGCTCAGTCGCATCCCGATCCTCACAGGCAGCGAGGGTCAGCCATGGCAATAAAGTCTGGAGCCTGCGACGTTGTCCGTCGATCGACGCGTGCAGGGTTTGTAGATGCACAACAGCGCCGGGAGAAGCATTGCCGTCAAGCGCGATCTGCAACGTCGCACTTGCCTGCCGGGACAGTTCAGACAAGAGATGGTCGATACCAGAAGTGTCTTCGGGCGGAGCGTTCAGCATCTCGACAAAAGCACTGAGCGCTGCGCTCAACGCCGCATTTTGCTTGCGGTTTGATCCCGTCCGCATGGCTTCAGCGGCAAGCGCGACTTCGTCTAGGAACCCTCTGTACCAGCGCGGACCGATGACTGGCGAAGCCGCGATCTCTCTACAAGCATTGCCGAGCGCGATGAGATGGCCCGCGAGATTGCCGCTGTCGACCGATGAAATATATCGCGGCTCGAGCACATGAAGATCGGTGGTGCTGTACCAGTTGTAGAAATGTCCGCGATGACGATCCAGTTTTTCCAGCGTGGCGAAGGTTGCTTCGAGACGTTCCAGCGCACCAAGCGTGTCGAGCCACCCGAAATCGCGCGCGGAAATAACAGACAACAAATAAAGTCCTATATTGGTCGGGGAGGTACGGTGCGCCACAACCGGTTCCGGCGTTTCCTGAAAATTGTCGGGCGGAAGGTTGTTGTCGTCTGCGGTGACGAATTTCTCGAAGAAGCCCCAGGTCCTCCGCGCGATGAGACGCAACGACTGAACGTCGTCTGGCGCGATGGATAGATGGCCGTCGCGAAACGGTGGCATGCTCGCCCAGCGCGCGATGACAGGAGACAGGATCCAAAGCGCTGCAAAAGGCATTCCGAGCGGCCAGCTCTTGTGACCCGTAAGCGCGATTATTCCCGCAACGGCGACGGCAAATGCCATGCTTGCCAGGATTTGCGTGAGGAGGTCGCGCCTGTCGAACGTCGCGTTGCGCCGCGCCTGTGCAGCCGTCACCCATTCGAGCAGCCGCTTGCGATGCACAAACACGCGCATCAGGGTGCGTCCGACAGCATCCGCCATCAGCCACGCCTGGTGCGCGAGGAAGGTGATGAGGAACGCGGCCTGCATGAGTCCCAGCGCAAAATCGCGCCCGATGGCCCGGAAGTGATTGCCCCACGACACGCCAACCTTGGGCGGTGTCAGCCCCGCGATCGCAGGTAGCAGCGGCGGGAACGCGATCGTTGAAACAATATAAGCTGTCCAGACCGTGCCCGCGTGCAGGGGCAGCATCCACGCGATCAGCATCGCCAGAAGCGCGGACGGTGCGGAGAGCGAGCGGCGCAAATTGTCGAACAGCTTCCAGCGCCCGATCGACGGGACTTTGGTTCTGCGGACGCCATCTTTTCTGCGGGGTCCAAAGCCGAATAGCCATGGCAAGAGTTGCCAATCGCCGCGGGTCCAGCGGTGTTGGCGCGCGGCAGCCACGTCGTAACGCGACGGGAACTCCTCCACCACTTCGATATCGGTTGCCAGGCCCGCGCGCGAGAATATACCTTCGATCAGGTCATGACTGAGAACCGTGCTCTCCGGGATCTGCTCTTCCAGCGCGGCCTCGAAAATATCGACGTGATAGATGCCTTTGCCGACATAGGAGCCTTCCTCGAACATGTCCTGATAAACATCGGACACGGCGAGCGCATAGGGATCGAGTCCATTGGGCCCGGAAAAGACGCGCTGAAACAGCGATCCTTCGCTGCCGACTGGAAGGGATGGGGTCACGCGCGGTTGCAGGATCGCATGACCTCGCGTGACGAGGCCGCACTCCGGGTTGAACGAGGGACGGTTCAGCGGATGCGCCATTTTTCCGACAAGACGTCGCGCAGCGCCAATCGGCATGCGCGTGTCGGCGTCCAGAGTGATCACATAGACGATGTCGGCCGGCGGACCGGGCGTCTGCGCATCGACCGTGATGAAGCTCGTGTCGGTCGCGCCGCGCAGCAATCGGTTCAGCTCGTGCAGCTTGCCG
>CAZCJI010000269.1:0-4771 GCA_964498625.1 uncultured Rhizobium sp. | reverse complement strand
ACCGCACCTGGGAGTTCGATCTCGAGGAAGGCATGCTCGACACCTCGCGCCTGCCCCGCATCATCATTGATCCGATGTATCCGCTGTCGTTCAAGCGCGAGAAGGACATGACCTTCCGCGACACTATCGTGACCCTGTTGCTCGACAATTCCGGTTCGATGCGCGGACGCCCGATCATGGTGGCGGCGATGTGCGCCGATATTCTTGCGCGCACGTTGGAGCGCTGCGCGGTCAAGACGGAAATATTGGGCTTCACGACACGCGCCTGGAAAGGCGGGCAGTCCCGCGAGAAATGGATTGCCGACGGCAAGCCGCCACACCCGGGACGCCTGAACGATCTGCGCCATATCGTCTACAAGGCCGCCGATGAGCCGTGGCGGCGCGCGCGGCGCAATCTCGGCCTGATGATGCGCGAAGGCCTGCTCAAGGAGAACATCGACGGCGAGGCCTTGATGTGGGCGCACAATCGCCTCGTCGGCCGCCCCGAACAGCGCAAGATCCTGATGGTGATTTCCGACGGCGCGCCGGTCGACGATTCCACGCTGTCGGTGAACGCCGGAAACTATCTCGAACGCCATCTGCGCCACGTGATCGAGGAGATCGAGGACAAGTCGAACGTCGAACTCAACGCCATCGGCATCGGTCACGACGTGACGCGCTATTACCGCAAGGCCGTGACCATCGTGGATGCCGAACAACTTGGCGGTGCGATGACGGAGCAGCTCATCGGCCTTTTCGCGGAAGAGAAAGAGCACGGACGCAGAGGCTCACCCACCCGCGTTGCCCGCGTGCGCCACGAGCGCCATCCGCATGTCGCGGCGCGGTAATCAGTACCCGTTAAACCCTGGCATGGGCCGCACGACCCCGCGCAGCAGCCAGTAGGGGAAGAGCGACAGCACCGCAATCGCCATCAGCAGCTCCATGTGCAGAAGCATCTGGTGCTTCCACGGCGCGACGCCGGCGTAGGCGGCGGGATAATAACCCAGACAAAACAAAGTCACGGCAGACGCCATGCCGAGCAAAGGCGCACTCCACCAGCGCGGGCCGCGTGCGCCATCGAACACGATAATGGAGAGGAAGCTCGCCAGCAGAAACGCGCCGGCGAACGATCCGGCCACACGCAGACTGGGGACGAACTTGAACTCAATCGACTCGCCAAGTTGTGGCGCAGCGAAGAACACAAACGCGGTTGCGAGCGCGAGCGCCATCACGACCTGTGCAAACGCGTAGGACGGCCCGTAGCGGCGATTGGTGAGGTGCACCGAGAAGAAACACGCTGGCAGGAGCAAATGCCCCACGCTCAACCAGCTGCCATTTTCCCTGCCGATCAGCGCGGTGGCAGGCGTATCGAGATAGAGATACACAGCAGCGAACGACAACAGCAGCGTGATCACGGGAATGATCAGGCGCCCCAAGGCAAGGAACGCATCGGCGAATTTCGACCAGACACTTTCGCGGCGCCGGGAGTACGCCTGCGACGGCCAAGACGCATCCGCGGCCGTTCGCGCCCGATAGTCCGAACCGCTTGTTGTTCCCGTTGCCGCGCGCCGCGTGACGTTTTCACGCCCCCCCGCGGCGGCCTTAAAGCCGAACGCCCGCACAATACACCCCACTACCCCATGCCGGCCGATTGTTTCTTCGGCCTGATACATTTTGGAACACTAGGGCAAACGCAGAGCATCCGCCATGCCGTTTGCATGACGTTTCAATGTCAATGACGGGTTAACTAAGCGGCTTTGGAAGACAGCTTCTTGGCGATGGCGCGCTTCAGTTTCAGAGCGCGGGTCGATAGCACCGCGTCCTTCGCCTTCATCAGGAAGGGGTCCAGACCGCCCTGCGCGTCGAGGGTGCGCAGCGCGTTCATGCTGACCTTCAGCTTGTAGGAATTGCCAAGCGCCTCGCTGGCAAGGGACAGGGTTTGTAGGTTCGGGCGATAGATACGCTTGGTCTTGTTGTTGGCGTGGCTGACGTTGTTGCCAACCAGCAGGCCCTTCCCGGTCAATTCACAGCGGCGCGACATGGCGGTCTCTTTGGGATTCTTTCAAGGAGGCGCTCTCATAAGGGTCCGGTCCGCCCTGGTCAAGCCGGGCGAAAGCCGGAAAGCAGGCTCCGGGCGGCGGCATAGGGCAAGGCCGAACCGGCTGCCACGGCCGCTTCCAGTTCCCTGGCCTTCCCCGCCAGAGCCGGGTCGCCCAAGATCGCCTCGCTCAGCGCTGCCTGGACCTCGCTCCAGAACCAGCGCCGTGCCTGATCGGCCCGCAGGGTGTCCAGCCGCCGGTCTTTCGCCAACGCATCATGGATCGCGGCCATCTCCGACCAGGCCTCGTCTATTCCGGTCCCCTCGATAGACGAAACCGGAAGCACCTTGGGGTGGAGACCCAGATGTTTTGGCCGCATCAGGTGGAGCGCTGCGTGATAATCCGCCACCGCGCGGCGCGCGGCCGGCATCAGATCGCCATCGGCCTTGGTCACGAGAACAAGATCGGCGAGCTCCATAACACCGCGCTTGATGCCCTGAAGATCGTCGCCGCCGCCGGGACCGGCGAGCAGCACGAACAGATCGGTCATGTCCGAAACGGCCGTTTCGGATTGGCCGACGCCGACTGTTTCCACGATCACGATGTCGAAACTCGCAGCCTCGGCCAGCAACAGGCATTCGCGCGTGCGCCGCGCGACGCCGCCCAATGTCGTTCTTGCCGGCGATGGGCGGATATAGGCGTTCGGGTCGCGCGACAGCTTCTCCATCCGCGTCTTGTCGCCGAGGATGGACCCACCGCCGCGGCGCGATGACGGATCGATCGCGAACACCGCGACCTTCTTGCCTTGATCTGTCAGGTGCAGGCCGAACGCTTCGATGAAAGTCGACTTGCCGACGCCAGGCGCGCCGGAAATCCCGATCCGCGCCGCGCCGCCGGTGCGCGGCAGCAAGGATTCCAGCAATGCCTCCGACTGCTTCTGATCGTCCGGCTTCGTCGATTCGACCAGCGTGATCGCGCGCGCCAGCGCCCGCCGGTCGCCAGCGAGAACCGGCGCTGCGAGTTCGTTAACCGTTGACGGACGATCCGGTCGTGCCATGCGCGTCATATTTGTACCATACTGGATCGACAGCGTTCGCCACCGCGACATCTTCGGAGCCCCGCATGCGATTCCGGTCCGCCTTTTTTGCGCTTCTGACCATGCCGATATGCGCCCCCGCTTTCGCCGCCGGTGGCGAAGCCGCCGACGCACCAGCGCAGGCCGCGTCCCGGCTCAGCATGGCGCTCACGCTCTATGCCGGCGGCGTGACGCTCGGCAAGGTGGACATGGACGCGACGCTGCACGCCAGCGACTATCACGTCGTCTCCAATCTCGAGACCAGCGGTATCGTCAACGCGTTCTGGCAGGCGCAGATCCAGGCGACCTCTTCCGGCAAGATCGGACCGAAATCGCTGGACCCAGCTCTCTACGACTCTTTCGACACCAATCACTCGGGCAAGAAGCAGGAAGTGTCCCTCACCTATGACAAGGACGCGCCGGTCCGCATGTACGCCAACCCGAGCTTCAAGACGACCGGCTATGACGTGAAGCCGGACCAGCAGAAGGGCACGCTCGATCCGCTGAGCGCGGTGATCTACATCACCTCCGGCGTCGGCGCGAGCGCGGACAATCCTTGCGGCGTGACGGCGCCGGTGTTCGACGGCCGCCGCCGCTACAACATCGAGATCACCAAGGTCAAAGACACGACGATCAAGATGGACAACGGCCTCTACAAGGGCAAGGCGCTGCTCTGCGAAATGAAATACAAGCAGCTTGCCGGCTTCAAGCCGAAGATCATCAAGGAGAATGCAAGCTTCCCGAAGATCAACGCCTGGATCGCGACATTCCCGAGTTCGATCCCGGGCCGCACCTATGTGGTGCCGCTGCGCGTCTGGGCCGACACCGATTACGGCACCGTCGCCGCCGTTGCGACCGCGCTCAAGGTCGATGGACAAACACCGAAAAGCTGACGCAACCTGACAGCGAAATCTCTGGCTGACTTCTACGCGTGTTGCTAAGCTGCGCGCGGGTCGGGGGATATCGTCATGCACAGTTGGTTGAAGATCGGCGCGATTGCCGCCGTATGGTTCGTTGCAGCGGGTCAGCATGTCGCTGCCGGGCAGCCCTCCGTCGAGGCCTTTGGCAATCTGCCCTTCATGGATGCGCCACAGATTTCGCCGGACGGAAAACATTTTGCCGTCACACAATCGCTCGGTGGGCGACCCGCCATCGCGATCTACACCGTGAATGCCGAGCCTGACGATAAGCCTGTCGTGATCTCACCCGCCGACTGGATTATCGACGGTGCGGAATGGCTCAAGAACGACCGGCTGGCCGTGTTCATCAAGATGAACAGGAAAGTCGGTGACGAGCAAAATCTCATGCACACCTGGACGCGTGCCGTGTCCGTCGATCTCTAGGGTAAAAACGAAATCCTGTTGCTGGGGGACCTCCCCGATTTCAACGCCAATCCTGACGCCGCCAGAATCCTGGATCGCGACCTCGACGATCCCGAGAACATCTACATGGCGCTCTACGAATATGCCGATATGCGCGGTCCATCCCAATCCGCACTGGACGCAAGAAATGGCAACACCGATAGAGATCTTTTTCGCCTCGACCTTTTCAAGGTCGATGTGCACACAGGAAAACATGCCAAAGTCACAGCCGGCAGCTACAACACATCCGTTTGGTATCTGGACGGTCACGGCCATGTCGCCGGCGTCCAGCTTGCGAGATTCCTTGCCGCGCGCCC
>CAZCJI010000268.1:0-4803 GCA_964498625.1 uncultured Rhizobium sp. | reverse complement strand
TGGCGCATGGATCAGAGGCGCCGGCAATTCGAGGCGCAAGCCCTGCCGCATCTGGATGCGGCCTACAATCTCGCCCGATGGCTTTCGCGCTCGCCCACCGACGCGGAGGACATCGTGCAGGATGCGATGCTGCGCGCCTATCGCGCCTTCGACGGGTTTCGCGGCGGCGACATCAAACCCTGGCTTCTTGCCATCGTGCGCAATTCCTGGCGCAACGCGAGTGCCGACACGCGGCGGCGCAAGCACACCGCCCTGCCCGAAGAGCATGACGAGCCGTTGCTTTCGGATGAACCTAGTCCTGAAGCGGCTGTGGCGACCGCGAGCGAGGGCCGCAGGCTGAACGAGGTCATCGCGCTTCTGCCCAATGAATTCCGCGAGGTGCTGATCCTGCGCGAGATGGAAGATTTGAGTTATCGCGAGATCGCGGACGTGACCGGCGTTCCCATCGGCACGGTGATGTCGCGGCTGGCGCGCGCCCGCGCGCTGTTGAAGGAGAAATGGTTGAGGGATCAGACATGAGCTGCCCCGAACTTCTGCGCACACAGGCCTATCTTGACGGCGAACTCGAAGGCATCGCCGCGAGTGAGGCCGAGCGCCACATCGAAACCTGCGCCGAATGCCAGCAGGCGAGCGCCGATGCGGCGCAGTTGAGCGATGCGATCCGCAGCGAGCTTGCAACGCATCCGGCCCCGGATGCGTTGCGCGCAGGAATCGGCGCTATGCTGGATGAAGAGACCGCGCCGCGTATCGTCGTGCCGTTCAAACGCAGGAGTTTCTGGTATGGCGCATTGTCCGGCGCCGGCGCGATGGCGGCGGCGGCGAGTGTCGCATTCCTGCTGATCCTGCCGCCATCGGCGGAGACACTGGCGCAATCCATCACCGACGATCACACAACAGCGATGGCCAGCGGGCATCTGATCCAGATCGCGTCCAGCAATCATCATGTCGTGAAGCCGTGGTTCGCGGGCAAGGTGGACGTGTCACCCCCTACACCCGATTTTCCGGATCAGAATTTCACCCTCACCGGCGGACGCGTCGACCAGGTCGCCGGATCGCACGCGGCGGTGGTCGTGTACAAACATGGCCGTCACGTGATCGATCTTTTCGTCTGGCCGGACAAAGGCTCCATGCTGCCGGGAACCGCCACAAGGCACGGTTATCATTCGATCTTCTGGAAGAGCGGCGATCTGAATTTCGCGGCGGTGTCGGATACCGAACGGCGCGAACTCGAAAAATTTGTCGCGCTCGTGCGGAGTCAGCCGGAATAAATCGCGCCGCCCACCGGTATGGACCTTTGTAACAGGAAGGTCCGCACCCATGAACGATCAACCGTCGCGCCGCGGCGCACTCAAATGTCTGGCTTTCGGCGGCGCGGGCACGCTGTTCGCGCTCAGCGGCGGCATCGTCACGCCGGTCAGCCTGGCCGCTGCCGCGACCGGAAAGACCACCGTCACCGGCACGCCGCTGTTCCTGCAGATCAGCGACACGCATATCGGCTTCAACAAGGAAGCGAACCCCGACGTTCAGGGCACGCTGAAACAGACGATCGCCTTCGTGAACGCGATGAAGGAGAAGCCCGCGCTGGTGCTGCACACCGGCGACATCACGCATCTATCAAGGCCCGAAGAATTCGACACAGCTTCGCAGCTTCTCTCAAGTCTCAAAGTCAGCGAACTCCACACAACGCCCGGCGAGCACGATGTCACCGACACGGGCGCTGCCTATTTCGAGCGTTTCGGCAAGGCGTCGAACAACAAGGGTTATTACAGCTTCGATTCCAACGGCGTGCATTTCATCGCGCTGATCAATGTCATGAACTTCAAGCCCGGCGGCCTCGGCGCGCTAGGCGACGACCAAATCGCCTGGCTTGCCAATGATCTGAAAGGCCGCTCCGACAGCCAGCCCATCGTCGTCTTCGCCCATATGCCGATGTGGACGATCTATGAGCCGTGGGGTTGGGGCACGGGCGATGCCGATCAGGCGTTCGCGCTCCTGCGCCGGTTCGGCTCGGTGACGGTGCTGAACGGCCACATCCACCAGATCGTACGTAAGGTCGAAGGCAACATGACCTTTCACACCGCGCGCTCCACCGCCTATCCGCAGCCCGCGGCCGGCGACGGGTCGGGACCGGGTCCGCTGAAAGTCGATGCCGCCCTGCTGCCCAAGATGCTAGGAATCACGACCGTGGGCTTCGCGCCGCATCCCGCGAGCGCATCGCTGACCGACTACACCATCGCCTGATTTTTCAACACGTCACACGCAACGAGGATTTCATGATTCACGCGACGATCAGGCACGCCCTGTTGGCAACGCTTTTCGCGCTTGCGCCGCTTCCGGCATTTGCCGATGCACAGGTGGTGATGAAGAATTTCGATTTCTCGCCGATGGCGGTCACGATCACGCATGGTGAAACAGTGGTGTGGAAGAATCTCGATGGCGAACCACACACGGTGGTCAGTCTCGATGGCGCGTTCCGGTCGCCGGCGCTGGATCAGAACGACACGTTCAAGTTCACCTTCGCCAAGCCGGGTGTTTACAAATATCTCTGCTCCATTCATCCGAAAATGATGGCGACAATCACCGTGAAATGACGCAGGCGCGGCACACCCCCCTCACGCCGCTTTGTCGGCGGCCGCAAAATGCGCCATCTGGTCCGCGTGTGCTTTCCTGAAAGCCGCGCGGGCCGTGGCGCGTTCGACATAAGCGCGGCAGGCCGCGTAGTCCTTCATTCCCCCGAATCGATCAACGAGACGCAGAACATCCGCCATCAGTATGTCCGCGATCGAGAATGAGCCCGCGAGCCATTCGCTTTTCGCCAAAACAGGTTCCATGCGCGCGAGGCGAAGCCTTGTGAAATCGTCAAACCGCTTGGCGATCGCAGAGTCGTCCGTGCCGCCAGCGAATTTCACCAGCGACCATGGCAGAACCGCCATCTCGACGGAATTGAGTGCGGCGAACAACCACTCTTTCGCTTCGGCGCGTCGTCTGGGATCGGAAGGCAACAGCTTGTCGCTGCGCTCGCCCAGATGCAGAAGGATCGCACCACTTTCGAAAATCGAGATGTCACCGTCCGTCAGCCACGGCACCTGACCGAACGGCTGGCGCGCAAAATGCTCTGCTCCGCGATCTTTAAACGGCGTGCTCTCGACCCGATAGGGAAGCCCCGCTTCTTCCAGCGCCCAGCGTACGCGCAGATCGCGCACAAAACCTCGCGGCCATTCAGGGACCCAGTCGTAGGTCGTGAGAACCAGTTCTCGCATAGCCGTCTCCTATCGCAGCGCTTTTCGTACCACGAGTTTTAGCCCCGACCACTGCTCATCGACGGCGCACACCTTCACATCGACGAGATCGGTCTTGAGTGCGCGGTCTCGGATTTCGCCCTCGGTGACATCGGTCGGAACTTTCGCCGCTTTCTTGTACCAGCTCACCCAGATCGCACCGTCGATCTTCATCGATTTGCGTGCGTGCGGGAGATACCTCTCGAGCTCCTTGAGCGACCTGACAAAAAGGTGAACGATGTCAGCCGGGCCTTTCTTCGCGAACGACACACCTTCAAGGGCGTAATCTTTCGGGGCGTTCATCAGAAGAACAATGCTGTCGTCCTTGATGCCGAGCTTCTTGACGAGCGGCGTTCCGGAATAACCGACGCTCATCATGTCCGCCCCAACCAATCCGGCTTCAGGATCGACATCTGAACGAACGATCCGCGCTTGCCTGTACGATCATCGAAATAGGCTTCGCGCACGATCCCTTCTTCGGTCCAGCCCATGGATTTGTAGACATGGCGTGCGCGGACATTGTGCTCGACGACCTCGAGCCAGAAGCGGTGCGCGTTGGTGTTCGCAAACACCCAATCATGCAGCGCGCGCAGCAATCGTTTGCCATCGCCCTTCCCGGCATCGTGCACCGCGATGCGTTTCAGATAGAGGTTCTCCGGCCGCAGCCACGTCTCGTGCAGAATGGCGAACCCGAGGTCACCATCCGTATCGCGACCGATGAGGTAGGTGAATTCCGGATCGGCCATCCACCGCGCATGTTTCTCCTCCGGCCATCGCCCGACGAAATGTTCGTAGCCAGGCCGCCGCTCGCATTTCATGATGAAGGCGATGTCGGAAGGATTGGCCGGACGAAGCGCAATGCTCATCCGACCGATCCTAGTGGGCCGCTAGCGGTTGTCCAATTGTGCACGCACGGAATCGAGCCCCAATCGCGAGATACGATAGGGTTGTCCGCCCTGCGACACGATCAGGCCGCGCCGCTCGAGCTTCTTGAACAGATCCAGTGTGCAATCCGACAGCCGGTGGCCGTTGGCGTCACCGATAAAGCGTGGGATATGACGGACGTGGCGGCGCATGTCGTTGCTTAGGAAGCGCCCGCAGCGAACGCGGGCCATGCAACAAGAAGGCAGCCCCACTTAGTTTCTGACTAGAGGTGATCGCAATGGATACATCGGTAGAAGAGCGCCAAAAGCTCGGCAAAATGACGTTAGATGAGTTGGCCGATTGGGCGGCCAGGCATCACGACCTCCCCGTCAACCGGGCGCTATCCAGTGCCGAATTTCAACGCCGGCAGACAGCCGCGGCTGAGGCTACCGCGAGATTCACAAGGAAAATGGCTCTGTATATGCTCCTGTCCGTCTTGGCTCTGTTCGCCGGGGTAATCGCCCAAGTGATCATCCGTTAGAGGTACTTAGGTCAGATTTCAAACCGCGTCACTACGAGATTCCATGTTGCTGCACACGAACCCATTTCCGCCACAACGGAGTCCAGAATGAGATCGATAATCCTTGCAGCAATGCTCGCT
>CAZCJI010000267.1:0-4848 GCA_964498625.1 uncultured Rhizobium sp. | reverse complement strand
CATCCGCAACCACCACTGTGCCCAGCGATAGCTTCACGATGTCGCCCGCCACCAGATCGGCCGCCGGCACTGTCGTCCAATTTCCATCGCGCCGAACCGCCGCGATGAGCGCCAAGCGCGACTTGAGGGCGTTCAGAGTCGCTTGGGCGCGGCCTTCCTGGAAGAACCCCAAACCGGCATTGAAGACGAGCAGGAGCGCGACCACACCGGCCTCAACATAGTCACCCAGCACGAGCTGCAGCAGGATTGCCGCTTCGAGCATCCAGGGTACGGGCGCCCAAAGTTTTTGCACGGCGCGCAACACGGGATGCTGCGTCACGTCGACGATCGCGTTCGGACCATCCTTCGCGAGGCGACGGTGCGCCTCATTCGCCGTCAGGCCGGTCGGCATCTCCGCCATCAGGGCGCGCTCTGCGGGGACAAAGCCCAGCTATGGCGGGCGATCTGTTCGTCCTCCCGGGAAGGAAGAACGAGTACCTTGCAGAGCGATTTCGGATCGCTGATGGGATTGTCGGCGGTGCGATTTCGTGTTTCGTCGAGGCTAATACCTGCCCATGCCAATCCAACGCAGATCGAGGCGCGAACGTGTTTGTCGTTTTCGCCGATGCCGCCGGTGAACACGATCAGGTCAACACCCTCCAGAACTGCGACCATCGCGGCAATCTGTTTGCGCACGGAATAGCAGAACATGTCTATCGCGAGTTGGGCGTCCGGGTTTGACGGGGCGTTTTGGTGCAACTGGCGCATGTCGCTGTTGACGCCGGATATGCCGAGAAGCCCAGAATGCCGGTCGATCAGATCCTCAAGCATTGCCGCGTCCATGCTCTTCTCTCGCGCCAGATAGACCAGCACGCCGGGATCGAGGTCGCCGCTGCGCGTTCCCATGATCACGCCGCCGGTCGGGGTCAATCCCATGCTGGTATCGATGGACTTGCCGCTCTTGACCGCGGTCACGCTGGCGCCGTTGCCGAGATGGGCGATCACGATGCGACTTGGCAAATCGGCGCTAAGCTGATGCAGAACGGATTCGCAGGAAAGACCATGGAATCCATAACGTTGGATTCCGTCTTCGCGAAGCGCCTTGGGAAGGGGAAGGATGCGTGCGACGTCCGGCAAATCGGCGTGAAAGGTCGTATCGAAACATGCCACCTGGCGAACGCCCGGGAAATGTTCTCGCGCTGATCGAATGATTGTTAGCGCGGGCGGTAGATGAAGCGGTGCGAACGGAGTGGCCGCTTCGAGCTGCAGCAGCACGTTGTCGTCGATGATGCAATGGCGACGGAGTTTCGGTCCGCCGTGCACGATCCGGTGTCCGATGACTGCAGGCGGCGGCTGTCTGGCGTCGTTGAGCAGATGCTCGATCTGGTCGATCGCATCGCGTTGGTCGCAAATGGACTGCTTCTCTGTCGCCAGCGCATTGCCGCGCGCGTCACTTGCGTGGATTTGTCCGGATTCCCCGCCGGTGGACTCAGCTTCGCCCGCGAGCAGCGTTTCGGTTCGTGAGGTGCTGACGCGATACAGGCCGAACTTGAGCGAGGACGAACCGCTGTTCAGCGTGAGGACGACCGTCTCGCCGCGGGACTCCGTCACCACGCTAGGCCTTCCACCGCCAGTCGCGGACCTCCGGCATGTCGTCACCATGTTCGCTGATGTAGAGCTTGTGGCGCTCCATGGCGGCCCAATAGAACTCGGTTGCCTTCGCAACCCGATGACTGAAACGGGGGATGCGGCTGGTCGCATCGAGCGCGAGCTGGAAGCGGTCCAGGTTGTTCAATACGACCATGTCGAACGGCGTCGTGGTAGTACCTTCTTCCTTGTAGCCGCGGACATGGATGTTGTCGTGATTGTGCCGGCGGTAGGTGAGCTTGTGGATCATCGCCGGATAGCCATGGAACGCGAAGATCACCGGTTTGTCGCGGGTGAATAGTTCATCAAAATCCTGATCTTCCATGCCGTGCGGATGCTCCGACTGCGGCTGCAGGACCATCAGGTCTACAACGTTGACAACGCGAATGCGGACATCGGGATAATGCATCCGTAGCAACGTCACAGCGGCAAGCGTTTCCAAAGTCGGAATGTCGCCAGCGCAGGCCATCACGACGTCGGGATCGCCACCGTCATTGCTTGCCCATTGCCAGATGCCGGCGCCGGCGGCGCAGTGGCGCATGGCCGACTCGATGTCGAGCCACTGCCATTCGGGCTGCTTCCCTGCGACGATCAGGTTGATGTAGTTGCGGCTGCGCAGGCAATGGTCTGCGACGGAGAGAAGACAGTTCGCATCTGGCGGCAGGTAGATGCGCACGACATCGGATTTCTTGTTCGCGACATGATCGATGAATCCGGGATCCTGATGCGAGAACCCGTTGTGGTCCTGCCGCCAGACATGCGAGGTGAGCAGATAATTCAGGGACGCGATCGGCTTGCGCCAGGGAATATCCCTGCTGACCTTCAGCCATTTGGCGTGCTGGTTGAACATCGAGTCGATGACATGAATGAATGCTTCGTAGCACGAGAACAACCCGTGGCGCCCGGTCAGGAGATAGCCCTCAAGCCATCCTTCGCACAGATGTTCACTTAGGACCTCCATGACACGACCGTCCGGACTGAGATCAATATCGACGTCTTCAACCGGTGCCATCCATTCCTTGCCTGACACTTCGTAGACCGCTTCCAGCCTGTTCGACGCCGTCTCGTCCGGTCCGAAGAGACGGAAATTCTGAGGACCGAGATTGCACTTCATCACATCGCGCAGGAATGTGCCGAGCACGCGTGTCGCTTCCGCCTGGACGTTACCGGGCTGGGATATGGCTACGGCATATTCATGGAAATGCGGCATCGACAAGGGCTTCAGGAGTTCGCCGCCATTGGCATGCGGGTTGGAGCCCATGCGACGATGGCCGGTTGGTGCGAGGGCGGCGAGCTCCTCACGAAACTTGCCGTTTTCGTCGAATAGCTCGCGCGGCTTGTAGCTCAGCATCCAATCTTCGAGCTGCTTGAGATGCTCAGGCTTCGCGAAATCTGCGATCGGCACCTGGTGCGCGCGCCAAGTTCCTTCCACAGGCTTGCCGTCGACGAATTTTGGACCCGTCCAGCCCTTCGGCGTACGAAAGATGATCATGGGCCAGCGCGGGCGCTCCGGCTTCATGTCTTTGCCGATCAACCGCGCAGCTTTCTGGATTTCACGAATCCGGAGCAGCACTTGATCCAGTACTCCGGCAAGCGCCTGGTGCATCACAGTAGGATCGCTGCCTTCGACGAAGTGGGGCTCGTAACCGTAACCCTGAAACAGCTGCATCAGCTCTTCGCGGGTGATGCGCGCCAGCACTGTCGGGTTGGCGATTTTGAAACCGTTGAGATGGAGGATCGGAAGCACAGCGCCGTCGCGTGCTGGGTTCAGAAATTTGTTGGAATGCCAGCTCGCCGCCAACGCGCCCGTTTCGGCCTCACCGTCGCCGACGACGCAGGCGACGATCAGATCGGGGTTGTCGAAGGCGGCGCCATAGGCGTGCGTAAGCGAATAGCCCAGCTCGCCGCCCTCGTGGATCGAGCCTGGCGTCTCCGGCGAGACATGGCTGGGAATGCCGTAGGGCCAGGAAAACTGGCGAAAGAGACGGTGCAGTCCGTTGCGGCTGCGCTCGATCGCGGGATAGCGCTCGGTATAGGAGCCTTCCAGGTAAGTGTTCGCTACGATGCCCGGGCCACCGTGGCCGGGACCGATGACGTACATCATGTTCAGATCGTTCTGCTTGATGAGCCGGTTCAAGTGGACATACAGGAAATTCAATCCTGGCGTCGTTCCCCAATGACCGAGCAATCGTGGCTTGATGTGCTCGAGTGTAAGAGGGACATCGAGAAGGGGATTATCCTTCAGGTAAACCTGACCGACGGAGAGATAGTTTGCCGCGCGCCAATAGGCGTGCATTTTATCAACGAGATCAGGAGACAGGGTGCCGGGCATCGGGATCTCCAAGAGCAATTGCCGTAACGGGATTTGGTGCGAGGAACGCATGACTAGGGATGTTTGACACCAAACGCAGTGTGCGAAGCCGTAACGCGTTGACGATCACCGAGACCGAACTCAGTGACATCGCCAACGCGGCAACCATGGGACTGAGCAGGATACCAAACGTCGGATAGAGGACGCCGGCTGCAATCGGAATCCCGATGGCGTTGTACGCAAAGGCGAACACGAGATTCTGTCGGATGTTGCGCATAGTGGCCCGGCTCAACGTGCGCGCTCGTACGATGCCTGAGAGGTCGCCCTTAAGAAGCGTGATCCCGGCGCTTTGAATGGCGACGTCGGTCCCTTCGCCCATTGCGATGCCGACATCTGCTTCGGCCAAGGCAGGGGCGTCGTTCACGCCATCACCGGCCATTGCGACGATGCGGCCTTCGGATTTGAGTTTCTTCACGATGCGGTTTTTGTCCTGCGGCAGGACATCTGCTTCTATGTCCTCGATCCCGAGCATATGGGCGACAGCTTGCGCGGTTGTCTTGTTGTCGCCCGTCAGCATGACAATTCGGATTCCGGCACTTCGGAGTTCGTCGAGCGCCGCTCGCGTGGATGGCTTTATCGGGTCGGCAATCGCGATGACGCCGCCGGGTTTGCCGTCGATACCCAGAAACAAAGCAGTCGCACCGGAGGCGCGAAGCTGGTCCGCTTTGGCTTCGAGGTCTCCCAACGCAACACCCACATCCGCCATCAGCTTGGCATTGCCCAAGGCGATGCGGCGGCCGGCGATGGGCGAAGCAGCGCGAGATATCTCAACCTTTGTCATATGCGACCGCCAGAAGAGAACTCCTCAAGAAGGAGTATTGAGTTGCGGCGTTGTGCGATCTTTGGCTTCG
>CAZCJI010000266.1:0-4885 GCA_964498625.1 uncultured Rhizobium sp. | reverse complement strand
CGAGGTGGTGCAGCAGGCGCACAGGATGCACTCATAGAGTCCGTCGAGCTTCTTGCGGTCTTCCGGGGTCTGCTTCCATTCCTTCTCAGGCTGCGCGGTCTTGGTCTGGAGGTAAGGCTGGATCGAAGCGTATTGCGCATAGAAATTCGTAAGATCCGGGATCAGATCTTTGACCACCGGCATATGCGGCAGCGGATAGATCGCAATCGCGCCGGAGAAATCGGTGATCGCCTTGGTGCAGGCGAGCGTGTTGCCGCCGCCGATATTCATCGCGCACGATCCGCACACGCCCTCGCGGCAGGAGCGGCGGAAGGTCAGCGTCGGATCGATCTCGTTCTTGATCTTGATGAGCGCGTCCAGAACCATCGGGCCGCAGGTCGTAAGATCGACGGTGTAGGAATCGATGCGCGGATTTTCGTCGAGATCGGGATCGTAGCGGTAGACCTTGAATTCCTTCGTTCCCTTCGCCTTGCGCCCATTGGCCTGCTGCGGCGCGGGCCAGATTTTGCCCTTCTTCGGGCTGCTTCCTTTGGGCAGGCTGAACTGGACCATTGCGCGTCCTCGGGCGGGAAAGGGGGCCGCTTCGTGCTTAGCAAAGCGGCCCCGCCCATGCAAATCCTTAAGCCGTCGCGGGCGCCGCCAGCGTGTACCAGTTGATACGGCGCGTGACGTACATGGTCGCGGCCAGCGCCGAGAACAATAGCCCAGACCCGATCAGCAACGCATAGTCCTCCGCGTTCAGGATGACGTAGAGCAACCCATAGAGCGCCGACAACACGACAAACAACGCCGCGGCTCTGGCCCGGCTCGCGAGAACACTCATGGCATAGAGCGACGTCAAAACGACCGTCGCCGATGCTGCGATCAGATAGGACAGTGCGAAACCGATATGCTCGGACAGCGAAAGCACCAGCAGGTAGAACAGGACCTGCGCCGAACCCACCAGCGCATACTGCACCGCGTGCAGACGTTGCGGTGAAACCGTCTCGACCACGAAGAAGACCAGGAACGCCAATGCCACGAACAGGATCGCGTATTTCAGCGAACGCTCGACGAGTTGATAGTGGTCGACCGGCTGATAAAACCGCGCGCCGAATGCCGGCTGTTGCAGCAGGTCCATCTGGTTGTTTGCGGAAACGAAGCTCTGGCCGAAGCCGCGCGCGAGATAAGGCACGGTCCAGGAAGCCGTGAAACCATTCTTGGTGACTTCGCGGTCTGTCGGCAGGAAGGCGCCGAAGAAGCTCGGCGAATTCCAGTCCGATTGCACCGTCGCGGTGGTGCGGCGTCCGAGCGGCGAAACGCTGAACTCGCGCGAACCCCGCAGTATGAATTTTGTATCGAGTGTCAGATCCGCTGGACCATTCAGACCGGCCCGCACCTGGATACCCGCGAAACGTGCCTCATCGACATCGACGCCGGATTCGAACGGTACATTGCGGCCATTCGCGTTGAGCACGACATTGTCCGCAAGACCGTGCGCGTCGGAGACGCGGATCGCGATCCTCGCATCGCTCCATTGCAGCTTTGCGTCAGAAGGCAGAAGCGCGGACATCGCCGCCTTATCGAACGTTGCATGCATACCGATGGCGGCCTTGTAGACCGGCACTTCGAAAATGCCACGCCAGCGTGTGCCTGAGGTCGCGTGTACATCTACATTCAGGTTTTCGGGCAGAAGCATGGCGGTGAGCCCTTGCTCTATATCCACCTGTTGTCCGTTGACGAGATTCTGACGGTGCACGGTGTAAGGCACGAGCAGTACCGGGCCAGCCACAATCTGCGGGCCACCCCACCCTGCCGCGATGTCTGTTGAGGCGCCCGCAGCGGTCTGCTCACGGTCCGAAAGCGCGAGTTGGATGAAGAACAGCGGCGCCGCCATGCAGACGGTGAGAATGACGATCAGCAGAAATTTGAACCCCGGCGAACGCGCCGTGGGCAGCAATCTGGTTGTGTCAGCGGCCATCTTTTCCCCTTCTGTGACGACGCACGAAGGCTCGGAGCGGATCGTGGCGCAAACGCGGCGCGGCGATGGCGGAGTAGAGAAGCGGCTTGGGCTTAATTGCGTCTATTCATGATCGTGCATGGTGCGCCAGCCCGTGAGGCGCTCCTGCTCCGCTTCCGGTACGCCATAGAAGTCCTTGGCGATTTTCTTGAGCCCGGCCCGGCTTTTGACGATGATCACGCTGCGCTGCGTTTCGATCATGCCGCCTTCTTCCATCTTGTTGAGCGCGAGGCTCACACCCGGACGGCGCACACCCAGCATGATCGAGAGCAACTCGTGCGTTAGCGGAATCCTGTCACCCTGCATCCTGTCGTGCGCCATTAGCAGCCAGCGCGCCAGGCGGACGTCGAGGGTGGCACGGCCATTCGCCAGAGCCGTTTGCGACGCCTGGGCTGCGAACGCGTTCACGAAGGCGAGCAGGCCGACGCGCAACGACTCGCTTTGGCGCATTGCGGCACGGAATTGTTCGCACTTGATCCTCATGCCGTGCCCGGCGACCTGCATGAAAGTGGAATTGGCGCTGCGGTCCGTCCCCATCACGACGGAATGCCCCGTGAGACCGTCACGGCCGATGATGCCCACTTCGATGCGATGGTCGCGCGGAATGGTCGCGACGACCGAAACGATGCCGTCTTGCGGAAAATAGACATGACCAATGGGCTTATGAGGCGTTTCGATCTGATAGAGCCGCGGCAACTCGATCGGTTCAAGATGCGGCTGCAGAATCTCAAGATCGGCTGTATTCAAGTAAGAGAGCAGATGATTTCGCTTCATGCAGATGTCGATTGCTTCTGAGACGGGTTGCGTAATCAGCCCACGGACCAAATCGGTGAACCCGGTTTGATACGGCTCGACACCCATTGCAATAAACGCGCGGCGGTAGTGTTCGGTTTCAGACAAAGAATGTTGTCGAGGATGGAACCGAAATTCCTACACTCGCGCCGGGCGTTACAATTGGGGCAATTTCTTGGCCGGCGAAGATTATGAGATCCGCTTTTTCAACGCGGATGGCTCCGTATCGCATGTGGTCGTGACGAACTGCGCGAGCGATGAAGACGCCTGCCAAATCGCGATGAACAAATACGCAGAAGAACGAAAACCTTTTGAGATCTGGCGGGGAAAAAATCGTATCGCCTGCTTCTCGAAGCCGTCAGAGGTATGATAGCTCGATTGCCGTCAGCTTATTCGCGGCCGATCTGCTCGAAAATCCACGCGATATCGACCGGCGCATCGCCAACGGTTCCGCTCACGACCAGCTGCTCCGTACGGCGCAACGTGTCGCCGCCAAGATAGACGCTTTCTTCGACCGTCACAGGCGCCGAAGCCCGAAAACGCCAACCCTCGCCGTTGGGAAGTTTGAGGATCACATCCCCGCCCTGCGAGCGCGACACACGGACATCGGGGTGAATGTGGAATCGGATCGCGAATGGATGCTCTGCGGCTTTTTGCTTCGCGGAAGGCAGCAGACGGTCCGAGCCCGTGAGCGAAAGGCCTTGCGGCGCCAAGGTCATCTGCCGCTCATGCCGAACGCCGAACGCCGGGACATATCCGTCGTGAGACGCTTCGACCATCCATCCCTGCGGCGTCTCCACACGGCGCGTTTCGACCGCGGTGACATCGGCGAAGAGACGCGGGCCCAGAAAATCTCGCACCACCCCCTTCTGCAGAACGAATCCGGTCGACGTGTCAGCGAGCGTCAGTGTCGAATGCGCCGCGGTGGCGCGAAGCGCCGTGTCCCATGTCGCGCGGCGCGCATCGGCCGCGGTGCCGCAATTGACCACGATGCGGTGGGTCGATGTGCTGAGTTCGAAGGCGAGGCAGCTTGAATGCGCGTCGATCGAATAAGCGCCCGGCGGCGCGGTGCCGCAATCCATCACCAGGATCGTGCGGCCGGCGGTCATGCGCTGATAACCGGAATGCGGCGCGAAGGCGAAAGGTTGCCCTCGCACCTCGTCGCGCGCGAGCAATCCCGCAATCATGCGCGTGTCGCACTCGCGGCCGCCGTGAAACAGCGCGAGCGCGCCGTCGCCGTGGCGAAAGAAACGGATCATCGGGGCGATGCGATCGTGCGCGCCGCGCAACTCGTTCGGAATCTCCTGCGACGTGGCCGTGAGCGCGTCCATCGTCATGGTGATGAGACGGTAGGCGTGGACAAGATTTTCAGGCGACCGCGTGATGTGGCCGCCATCGGGAAGGATTTGCTGCGCGATCTCCGCCTGCAGCATCGCGAGCCCGGCCTCGGTCCGCTTTGCGTCCGCCAGACATGCGCCCGACAAAGCGAGCGCAGCGGCGGCTTCGAAGCGCGGCATGCCTTCGGGCGCTTCACCGGCGATCCGCGCCAGCAACCGCGATTGCTCACGCAATGATACGAACACCTTCGAACGCCACAGCATGTCGGAGTTCGACAGCACCAACCGGCCATGTGCGAAGAGGTGGATCAGCCGCCGCGCGGTGACATGTGGAAAGGATGCAGGCTCGTCGTATTTGGCGTTACGCTTCAGCCACTGGGTAATAAGGTTGGTGGCCAAGGTCTTTGCGGCTTCTCCACCGGCCGCGGACAGAGGCGGCAGCCAAGCGAAACCGTGCAACGCTTCGGCCCATGCCAATGATGGCGACGGCTTGTCGAAGATCGAGTTGTCCCTGACCTCCACCATTTCGCCGTTGAACCGGAACTTGCCGTGCAGCAGAGCGTCGGCATCGTCCAGACGCCGTGGCAGCGCATCGTAGGGATGAAAAACGATGCGGTCGGTCAGCGGCCCTTTGAGTAAACGGCGATAAAACCAGCTCTGCCGCCACGCCACACGCGGCCCGCGCATCGACCGTCGCAGCATCGCGCGCAGCAGCTCCGGCAGAAGGGAGAGCGGCATGCGTCCGGCTTTCGCCACG
>CAZCJI010000265.1:0-4921 GCA_964498625.1 uncultured Rhizobium sp. | reverse complement strand
ATCCTGTTTGCCAAGCAGCTGATCCAGGACACGCAGCTCTCGATGACGGACATCGCCGCGGCGTCAGGCTTCGGGAGTGTGCGGCGTTTCAACGATGCCTTCCGCAAGCTCTATCGCCGTGCGCCGAGCGAACTGCGCCGCAAGAAGAACGCTCCGCCTTCGACGGTGACGTTGAAGCTCGGCTATCGCGCCCCCTACGATTGGGATTCGATGCTCGCCTTTCTCGGCCACAGGGCCGTCGAAGGCGTCGAGCTGATCGATAACAACCGATATAGGCGCACCATCGAGATCGACGGCGCGTTGGGCAGCGTCGAGGTCTCACCGGGCAAGAACCATCTGGTCGCGACGATCCGCTTTCCGGACGTGAAAGCGCTGCTCGGCATCGTCGCGCGGCTCAGGCGCCTGTTCGATCTTGATGCCGATGTCGCCTCCATCGGAAAGCATCTCTCGGGCGATGCCGATCTGGCACCCTTGATCTCGAAACGTCCCGGTCTGCGCACGCCGGGTGCCTGGGACGGATTCGAACTCGCCTGCCGCGCCATTTTCGGCCAGCAGGTGACGGTGACCGCCGCGCGCAAACTCGCCGGTCACCTCGTTGCGCGCGCGGGCCTGCATGTGAGTGCAGATGTGACGGGCGATGCGCGCCTGAACAAGATCTTTCCCAATCCCGTGCGCGTGATCGCCGCCGATCTCTCGACCATGCCGATGCCGAAAGCGCGCATCGCGGCGCTGCGAGCCCTTGCTGGTGCCGCAAGCAACGATCCGAAACTGCTTGAACCCGCCGGAACATTCGACGAGACGCTGGAGCGCTTGCTGGCGCTTCCCGGATTTGGACCATGGACCGCGCAATATTGGGCTTTGCGGGCGTTGCGCGACAGCGATGCGTTTCCCGCCGCCGATGTCGCGCTGTTGCGCCATCCGGCGGTCGCCGATAACGGTTTGCGTCCGACGCCGAAAGCGCTGCTGGCGCGTGCGGAAAGCTGGCGGCCCTGGCGCGCCTATGCTGCGCAGCATCTGTGGACCTCCGACGCCGAGACGGTGAATGGCTGAGGCTGAGGAGTTCATTCTCGAGCGGACGCAAACACCGCTCGGCGAAGCCGTTCTGATTTCGGGTTTGGATGGCGCGCTGCGCCTGTTCTATTGGGACGATCCGACCCATCGCTGGAAGGCCGCGTTGCGCCGCCGCTATGGCGAAGCGACTCTCAAGGAAAAGAAGAACGCCTTCGGCCACGCGAAGGTGCTCAAGCGATATTTTGACGGCGACATCGCGTCCGTCGACGAAATCGATGTCTCATTCGCGGGAACGCCATTCCAGAACAAGGTCTGGAACGCGCTGCGCAAGATTCCCGGCGGCGCAACGACATCCTATGGCGCTTTGGCGAAGAAGATCGGCAAGCCCGATGCGGTTCGCGCCGTCGGCCTCGCCAATGGGCAAAATCCCATCAGCCTGATCGTACCATGCCATCGCGTCATCGGCAGCAATGGCGCGCTCACCGGCTATGGCGGCGGCCTGCCGCGCAAACGCTGGCTGCTGGACCATGAAGCGCGCTACACACGCAACGATCTGTTCTCAAGGAAAGCCTCGCCATGAATCCGTTCAAGCAACTCCACGCCGGTCCCGATGTCCTCATCCTTCCCAATGCCTGGGACGCGGGCAGCGCGCGCGTGACCGAAGTCGCGGGCGCGAAGGCGATCGCGACCTCCAGCGCGGCCGTCGCCTGGGCGCACGGCTATCCCGATGGCGAAGCGGTGGCGTTCGACGTTCTGCTCAACGTCGTGCGCGAGATCGCGCGCGTCGTGTCTGTCCCGATCACGGCGGATGTCGAAGCGGGCTATGCCGGTGAAGAGACCGTTGCCGACAATGTCGAATACCTGATCGATGCCGGCGCCAAGGGGATCAACATCGAGGACGGCACCGGCTCGCCCGATCTGCTCGCGGACAAGATCAAGGAGATCAAGGACCAGCACGGCGACGAGATCTGGATCAACGCGCGCACCGATGTCTATCTGCACAATCTCGCGCAGGGCGAAGCGGCGTATGACGAAACCGTGAAGCGCGCGAAAATTTATCGTGACGCCGGTGCGGACTCGATCTTCATTCCGATGGCGGTGGAAGATGCGTTGCTCGCGCGTTTCGTGAAGGCGATCGATGCGCCGCTCAATTTCCTCGCATGGCCGGGTCTTCCGCCGGCGGCACGGCTCAAGGAAATCGGCGCGCGGCGGCTGAGTGCGGGTTCCGGTCTCGCGAAAGCCGCGTTGAATTATACGTATAACATGACGCTTGCGTTCCTCGCCGACGGCCGCTCCGAACCGCTGACGGAGCCGATGCGAATTCCGGGCGGTCTTAACGGGAATATGAAACGCGACTAGCACTTTGACACATCCGTGTGCGATATGCTGCGCATGGGTGTTTGGGACAATCTTCGCCGTGTTTCGTGGGCAGCGGTCGCGGGCTTGGCCGCCGGCGCTCTGATCTTCGCGGCTTATGGGAAGAACGGCGCCTGGATTGCGATCGCGCTGCTTGCCGTCGTTGCAGTGGTTCTCAGTCTTGTTGCAGCGGGCAAGCGCACGGTCGGCGCGTCGTCCGGAAGCGACTCGGCACGCTCCGATATCGCGGCGCTTCCGTCCCTGGCGCGCGAAATCCTGGAACGCATTCCCGATCCTTTGATGCTGATGGATGCCTCCGGACGCGTGATGCTGGCCAATGGCGCCATGCGCGGTGTCGTGGGCATCGACGCGGAACGCAAGCATGTCTCCGCGATCCTGCGCACGCCGCCGGTGCTGGAAGCGATCCGCAACACCGCCGCCACAGGCGAAGCCTCCTCGGTGGAATTCACCTCACCGGTGCCCGTGCAACGCACGTATCACGCCTATGTCGCGCGCGCAGGCGCGGACCCGGCGGTGACGATCCTGCTGCTGCACGATCTGACATCCACGAAACGGGCGGAACAGCTGCGCGCCGATTTCGTCGCCAATGCGAGTCACGAATTGCGCACGCCGCTCGCGGCGCTGACCGGTTTCATCGAAACGCTCAAAGGTCACGCCAAGGAAGATCCCGAAGCGCGCGACCAGTTTCTCGACATCATGACGGTGGAAGCCGGGCGCATGCGCCGGCTGATCGACGATCTCCTGTCGCTGACGCGCATCGAGCAGAACGAGCATGTGCCGCCGTCGGGCAGCGTCTCGCTCGAAACGATCCTGAGCGAGGCCGTGGCGGCGCTGACCCCGCTGGCGCGCTTGGACGGCATCGCGTTGGAAATGTCGGCGGCGCCGAACCTGCCGCGCGCCGTCGGCGAACGCGACGAGCTGATCCAGATTTTCCAGAACCTGATGCACAACGCGATCAAATACGGAAAGCCCGGCGGACACGTCTGGATCGGCTTGACCATGACCGAAGTCGCCGGTCGTCTCGGCGCCGACCGGATGCTGGCGGTCGCCATTCGCGATGACGGCGAGGGCATCCCGCAATCTGCCGTTCCTCGACTCACGGAGCGGTTCTACCGGGTCGATGTGAAGCGCAGCCGCGAAAAGGGCGGCACCGGGCTGGGACTCGCCATCGTCAAGCACATCGTCAACCGCCACCAGGGACGCTTGACGATCGAGAGTCGCGTGGGCGAAGGCACGACTTTCACGGTGTTTTTACCAGCGGTGGGCCCGCTTTCCGCGCAGTCATAGAACTGTCATATAACTGTCGCACATCCTTGGCGCACGCACCCTAAGCAGGTTTGTGATGCGCCGCGCGCAATTGGGCAAAAAGACATGAACGATCACACAGTTAAGGCCTTCACGGAAAAGCTGGAAGCGCTGGCGAGCAGCATTGCCCAGATGGGCGGCATGGCCGAGGCACAACTTGCGGATGCGATCGAAGCCATCGCGAAGCGCGACACCCATCTCGCGGAAAACGCGGTTGGCGGCGACAAGCGTATCGATGAACTGCAGCAGCTGGTGGAAGACCAGGCATTGAAGCTGCTCGCGCTGCGCCAGCCGATGGCGGTCGACCTGCGCGAGACGCTGGCCGCGATCAAGATCGCGAGCGAACTCGAGCGCATCGGCGATCTCGCCAAGAACATCGCCAAGCGCGCCATCGTGCTGAACCGCGAACCGCCGATCCGCCTCACGCAAAGCCTCGCGCGCATGGGCAAGCAATCGCTCGCGCAGCTGAAGCTCGTGCTCGACGCCTATTCCGACCGCGATGCGTCCGCCGCCGAAGCGGTGTGGAAGCAGGACGGCGAGATCGACGAGACCTACAACAGCCTGTTCCGCGAACTTCTCACCTACATGATGGAAGATCCGCGCACGATCGGTCTATCGACGCATTTGCTGTTCGTCGCCAAGAACATCGAGCGCACCGGCGACCATGCCACCAACATCGCCGAAGTCGTCTATCATATGGTCAGCGGCGGGCACCTCGCCAGCGAACGTCCCAAAGCCGACACCACCAGCGAAACCCGCGTTCCATTCGAGCACAAACCATGAAACCGAGCGTACTGGTTGCCGAAGACGAGGGCGCACTCGTCACTCTCCTGCGCTACAATCTGGAGCGCGAAGGCTATCGCGTGCTTGAGGCGCGCGATGGCGAGGAAGCGATGTTGGTCGCCGCCGAGGAACGGCCAGATCTGGTCCTTCTGGACTGGATGCTGCCTCAACTCTCCGGCATCGAAGTGTGCCGCAGGCTGCGCGGGCGACAGGAAACGCGCAACGTTCCAATCATCATGCTCACCGCGCGCGGCGAGGAAACAGATCGTATCCGCGGCCTCGACACCGGCGCCGACGATTATCTGACCAAGCCGTTCTCGATGACGGAGCTTCTGGCGCGCCTGCGCGCCGTGATGCGCCGTATCCGTCCGAGCCTCGCCGAGGATGTCGTCGCCATCGGCGATATCGAGATGGACCGCGCCGCCCATCGCGTGCGCCGCGCCGG
>CAZCJI010000264.1:0-4924 GCA_964498625.1 uncultured Rhizobium sp. | reverse complement strand
CCTTCCCACGGCCCTTGATCACAGCAATCGTCCCGGCGCCGAAATTGACGCCCAAATCACAACCGTTCCCGGTTTCGAGGGCAGTACGATTGAAGTTGTTCGCAGAGATGTCCATGCCATCGCACAAGCCGTCGAACGAGATCGACACGGTCGTCGCCGCCACGGCTGCGCCACCGCAAAACACCGTCAGCGCTGTTGCCGCCGCCAGAAAAATTCGCTTCGTCTGCATGGTCTCCCCGATCTTCGATGCGTCCAGCAGAGCGTAAGCGGCGGAACGCACGCGGTTCAAGCCGCGCGAGGAACAGGGAACCCATGCGGCAACGGTCTGACAGGCCTAGAACTGCAGCTCGTCGTCCGGCGGGGTTTCGCCGAATTCGGCGGCGCGTTTGCGGTGGGCGAGCTTGTCCAGCGCCGCGTTCACGAAGGACGGTTCGTCGCCCGAAAAGAACGCATGACCGACATCGACATATTCGTCGATCACCGCCTTGGCCGGCACGTCCTTGCATGCGATCAGCTCGTACGCGGCGCTGCGCAGGATGGCGCGCAGGATCGAGTCGATGCGGGTCAGCCGCCAGTCGGCGCTCAGAACCTTTGTGATCCCGACGTCGATCTCTTCCTGATGCTCGGGCACGCCGCGCACGAGGCGGCCAAAGAATTCGGAATCGACTTCGCCGGCCGTTCCCGTCTCCGCCTCCTTGCCGAAGCGATGTTCGACGAACTCGAACACCGTCTCCTCGGCGCCGGTACCGGTCAATTCCATCTGATAGAGCGCCTGCACGGCCGCGAGGCGTGCGGCACTGCGTCCGCTGCGGTCGGTCATCGGTCCATGCCGAAACGCCGGCGCACGCCGACCAGCGAGAGACAGGCGCGCACGGCATCGCCACCCTTGTCGCCGCCATCGCGGCGCGCGCGCACCTCGGCCTGCTCCTCATTCTCGACGGTAAGGATGCCGTTGCCGACACAAAGACCGTGCTGGAGACCCAGATCCATCAGCCCGCGCGCGCTTTCGCCCGCCACGATCTCGAAATGATAGGTCTCGCCGCGGATGACGCAGCCAAGCGCGACATAGCCGTCGAACCCCTTGTCGCCCTGTGAGGCAAAGAGAATCGCAGGCGGAATCTCCAATGCGCCGCTGACCGTGATGCGCTCGAATTGCGCGCCGGCAATATCGAGCGCCGCGGTCGCGCCGTCGAGCAGCGAGGTCGCGATGTGATTGTAATAGCGCGACTCGACGATGAGAATCTTCGGTGTGATCATGCCTTGCTCTTGGATTGCCCGCGGATCGGATGCGTGCCGACGATGTCGATGCCGTAACCGTCCAGCGCCACGACCTTTTTCTCCGGCGTATCGGTAAGCAGGATCATGTCCTTGATTCCGAGATCGAGCAGGATCTGCGCGCCGACGCCATATTCCTTCACCCGCCTGCGGTCGATATCGTCCTCGGCGCGCCGCGAGAGCGCGTCGGTGACGAAAGTGGGCCTGGTCTGGCGCAGCACGACGACGACGCCACGGCCCTTCTCGGCGATGATGCGCATCGCCTCGCCCAGCGTATCGGGCTCGTAATTCTTCCAGGCCAGCATGTCGGTGAAGATGTTAATCGCGTGCATGCGCACCGGCACAGGCTCCGGCGTGGAGATATCGCCCTTCACCAGCGCGATGTGTTCGGCGTAGTCGAGTTCGTTGACATAGACGACCATCGTCCAGTCGCCGCCATTGTGGCTCTGGAACGGCACCTCGACCCTGCGCTTTACGAAATGATCGTATTTGCGGCGATAGGCGATGAGGTCGGCGATGGTGCCGATCTTGAGATTGTGATGCTGCGCGAATTTCACGAGATCGGGCAGACGCGCCATAGTGCCGTCGTCGTTCATGATCTCGCAGATCACGCCGGCCGGCGTCAGCCCCGCGAGGCGCGCGATATCGACCGACGCTTCGGTATGCCCCGCGCGCACCAGGGCGCCGCCGTGGCGTGCGACCAGCGGGAACACGTGGCCCGGCGAGGTGATGTCGTTCGGGCCCTTGGTCGAGTCGATGGCCACCGAAATCGTATGCGCGCGATCGTGCGCGGAGATTCCCGTCGAGATGCCCTCTCTCGCCTCGATGGAGATCGTGAACGCGGTCTGGTTCGGCGTGCCGTTGACCGCCGTCATCATCGGAATCTTGAGCTGGTCGGCGCGTTCCTGGGTGAGCGCAAGGCAGATGAGGCCGCGTCCGAACTTCGCCATGAAGTTCACAGCGTCCGGCGTGCACATCTGCGCGGGGATGACGAGATCGCCCTCGTTCTCGCGGTCCTCGGCATCGATGAGAATGAACATCTTGCCGTTGCGGGCGGCCTCGATCACCTCCTCGATCTCGGAAATATAATCGTGAAAGACCGGCATGTTCATGGCTGCACCAGCCTCGCAACATAACGCGCCATCAGATCGGCTTCGAAATTCACTTGTCCGCCCGGCTTGGCGCGCCCGAAAGTCGTGACCTTCTGGGTGTGTGGGATGATGTTCACGCCGAAGCGCGAACCATCGACATCGTTGACCGTCAGGGACACGCCGTCGAGCGCGACCGAGCCTTTCGCCGCCACGAGCTTGGAGAGCTTCTTTGGCACCTCGAACACCAGGCGCACGGATTCGCCCTCGGGTTTCACGCTCACGATCTCCGCCACGGCATCAACATGACCGGTGACGATGTGACCGCCGAACTCGTCGCCGACGCGCATCGGGCGTTCGAGGTTGACGGTTTCGCCCACCTTCCACGCGCCCAGCGTCGTCTTCGATAGCGTTTCTCCGGACGCGGTGAACGCGAACCAGCGATCCTTCGCGCTGCCCTTGTCCACCACCGTCATGCACGCACCGGAGCAGGCGATGGAGGCGCCCATCTCGATCTCGGATACGTCGTAATGCGTGGCGACGACGATGTGCGTGTCGCCGCGTTTCTCCACGTGGCGCACCTTGCCGACATCGGTGACAATTCCGGTGAACATGGCGCCCTTTTAGGCTCTGGCCGCGAAGGATTCCAGCATATCGGGCCCAAGTTTTCGCGTGCCTGTCGAAACAAAACGGGACGCTTCGTCAAGATCGAGCGCCGCCAGCGCGTCGATGCCGCTACGGCCGGAAGCTCCCAGGAAAATCGGCGCGCGGAAAATCTCCAGCCGGTCGGCAAAGCCGCGGTCGAGGAAAGAGGCATGGACGCTCGCGCCGCCTTCCACCAGCAGCCGGGTAACCCCAAATTTGGCGAGGTCTTTGAGCACTGCCGCGAGATCGGGCCGGCCGCGAATGTCTTTCGCGACACGGACAACCTCGACGCCGCGCGCAGAGAGCAGGCTCCCGCCACTGGCGGTGGTGTAGACGCGTGTCGGGATCTGCTTCGCGGTCTTTGCGAGTTTGGACGAGTCCTCGAGACGCAGCCGCGTGTCGAGCACGACGCGGACCGGCGAACGATCCTCGAGCCCCGCGATACGGCAGGTCAGATCGGGATCGTCGGCGAGCGCGGTCTCGATCCCGATCAGGATGGCGTCGTGTTTCGCGCGTAGGAGATGACCGAAACGCCGCGCCTCAGGACCGGTGATCCATTTGCTCTGACCGGAGACGGTGGCCGTCTTGCCGTCGATGCTCTGCGCGACTTTCAGCGTCACCAGCGGACGGTGCTTCGTCACGCGCAGAAAAAATCCGGCGTTGAGTGCGGCGGCCTCTTTCTCCAGCACACCGGTTGTGACATCGACGCCGCCCTCGCGCAGCATCGCAAGACCCTTACCGTTGACACGCGGATCGGGATCTCCCACCGCGCTCACCACGCGCGCCACACCGGCCTGCACAAGCGCGCTCGCACAAGGCGGCGTTTCGCCCTGATGCGCGCATGGTTCCAGCGTGACATACGCCGTCGCGCCCCGCGCTGTCTCACCAGCTTCGGCCAGCGCCATCGTCTCGGCATGAGGACGACCGCCGGCTTGAGTCCAACCGCGGCCGACGACACGCTCATCTTTGACGATCACACAGCCGACGGCGGGATTCGGCGCGGTCGTCCCCAGCGCACGCTCGGCCAATGCGAGCGCATGGCGCATGTGAGAAAGATCATTCATCGCCAAACCTTGTCTTCAACTCGGAAGCTGGTGGCTCAGGAGGTTGATTCACGCGGAGGCGCGGAGACGCGGATGACGGCAAGCCGTTCACAATACGTCGGAGCCCTTCCTTCAGCGTCGGTGCGCCGAAATTTATGAGCAGTCCGACCGGCAAATTCATGAGGCGCAAATAGGTGAGGACCTGCTTACCATGGACCGCCGCAGACTTTTCGACAGATTTGATCTCAACAATCACTCGCGCATCGACCAAGAGGTCGATGCGCAAACCATCTTCGAACCGAAGACCGTCGTACTCAAAAGCTACAGCTTTCTGCCGCTCGACTTGAAAGCCGCGTTTTTGCAGATCGCGATAGAGGATCGCTTCATAAACAGATTCAAGGAGTCCCGGACCGAGCGCCGTATGCAATTTGAGCGCGGCATCGACGATCGCACCCGTTATTTCGTCCAATGAGCGCGCCGAATCCATTACTCCGCGTCCTCCGCGACTCCGCGTGACCTCTATTCCTTATCGCCCTCAAGCTCACCGATCAGATTCTCGAAATCCTTGGTCTCGCGGAAATTCCGATAGACCGAGGCGAAGCGCACATAGGCGACCTTGTCGAGGCTTTGCAGCGCCTGCATCACCAGCTCGCCGATCATCGACCCCTGAATCTCGTTCTCGCCGAGGCTTTCCAGGCGACGCACGATGCCGGTGACCATGCGGTCGACACGCTCGGCCTCGACCGGACGCTTGCGCAGCGCATGCGCGAGCGAGCGTTCCAGCTTGTCGCGATCAAACGGCTCGCGGCGGCCATTTTTCTTCACCACGATCAGCTCTCGCAGCTGCACGCGCTCGAAGGTCGTGAAGCGTCC
>CAZCJI010000263.1:0-4926 GCA_964498625.1 uncultured Rhizobium sp. | reverse complement strand
GTTCGGAGTTTGCCAAGAAGATCGGACTCGGCAAATCCTCAACGCCGCCGCGCAAGAAGAGCCGGCGCGGATAAAACCGACCACTCCAATGTGATACTGTCGATGTACATGCCTTTGGGAGCGTGAATGGCGAAACTCATCTATACAAATTCATGGCCGCCCCACATCATTCGAAGCGTTCTCTTAGGCGCTTTGATTGCAGGCCTCTGTATGGCCGCTTATTTCACATTCGATATGATTTTCGTGCCTCACACACGGTTTGTGGGAGAGGACGATCTGAGTTGGGGGTTCGGGGTATTCGCAGTCACCTTTTTTCTTTGGGCCGGAGGGCTAACACTTTTAGGTGTTCCCGCATGGTGCATGCTTCACAGATATGGATACCGAAATTGGCTCACCGCCGCAGGTTTAGGATTTTTTTTGCCCTTCACAGTGAGTTGGCGCGGAGCCGATACAATCGACGCCATTGTCGGCTACCCACAAAGGCACGGCTGGGCCGTAAACTGGCTGGACGTTGCGTATGGCGCAATCGGCGTCATTGTCGGACTGGTGATTTTCTGGACGGCTTATGGGCGATTAAAGGATGACACTTAGATTCTAAATCGTTCCGTTATCTAAAATCGCTGGACTTCTTTTTGATGAGATATTCCAGTTTGCGCTTCGCCGCACCGCCAAGTGCGGCGCGCGAGGCGTTGGCCGGACCCACGACACTCGCCTCGATTCCCGTCGCGGAATCGATCGCGGTCGCTTTCGCGAACGCACCTTGAATGACGACTTCCAGAAAAATTTCGCCTTTGGCCGCGGCCATCAGGCGGCGCGTTTCAGGCGATGCGCCGTCCACACGGAGTCGAGCGCACCGACGAGATCGCGGATCATCGCCTCGCTGTGCGCTGGCGACGGCGTGAAGCGTAGCCGTTCCGCGCCCCGCGGCACGGTCGGATAATTCACCGGCTGCACATAGATGCCGTGATCGTAGAGCAGCGAATCCGATACCGCCTTGCACAGGGTCGCATCGCCCACGAACACCGGCACGATATGGCTCGGCGATTCCATCACCGGCAAACCGGCCTTGGCGAGCAAGTCTTTCAGCAGCGCCGCGCGCGCCTGCAACGTTTCGCGCTCGACATCGCTTTCCTTCAGATGCCGCACGCTGGCCAGCACACCGGCCGCGATCGCGGGCGCGAGCGAGGTCGTGAAGATGAAGCCCGGCGCAAACGAGCGGATGCAGTCGATCAGTTCATTCGACGCCGCGATATAGCCGCCCATGACACCGAACGCCTTGGCCAGCGTGCCTTCCACGATGTCGATGCGGTGCATCTGGTTGTCGCGCGCCGCAACGCCGGCCCCGCGCGGACCATAGAGACCGACGCCGTGTACCTCGTCGATATAGGTGAGCGCGCCGTATTTCTCGGCGAGGTCGCAGATCGCCCCGACCTTCCCGAAATCGCCTTCCATCGAATAGACGGATTCGAACGCGATCAGCTTGGGCGCCTCGGGATCGGCTTCGGCAAGCAACCGCTCCAGATCGGCCATGTCGTTGTGCTTGAAGATGCGCTTTTCGACATTGCCGTTGCGCATGCCTTCGATCATCGAGGCGTGATTGAACACATCCGAGAAAACGATCAGGCCGGGGAGGATTTTTGCCAGCGTCGCAAGCGTCGCGTCGTTGGAGACGAAGCCGGACGTGAACAGCAGCGCCCCATCCTTGCCGTGCAGGTCGGCAAGTTCACGCTCAAGCTCCACATGATAATGCGTCGTGCCGGAGATGTTGCGCGTGCCGCCGGAACCGGCGCCGGTGGTGTCGATGGCTTCGTGCATCGCCGCAAGCACCTTGGGGTGCTGGCCCATGCCCAGATAATCGTTGCTGCACCACACCACCACCGGCCGCTGCGCGCCTTGTGCGTGGAAAGCGGCGTTCGGATAGTCGCCGCGGGCGCGCACGATGTCGGCGAAGACGCGGTAGCGGCCCTCGCGGCGCAGACCCGTCAAAGCCTCCCGGAACCTGTTCAGGTAAGCGAACGCCATCACGACCCTCAGTGCCGCTTTCCCGCGGCCGGGCCGGAGATTAGCCCAGCGGCGGCCCGCGATCCTAGGCATCGTGTCGCATATCTTGTCTAAAAACGCCGCAGACCGCCTATGCCGCAATGGCCACAACGGCGTTAACCGCCATGGCGATCAGGCAGGTGTTGAAAAAGAACGAGACGATGGAGTGGGCGAGCGTCATCCGCCTGAGCCGGGTGGAGGTCACCTGCACGTCGGAAACCTGGAACGTCATGCCAACCACGAAGGCGTAATAGAGGAAATCCGCGGCACCCGGCTCGTCGGTTCCGGGAAAACTCAACCCGCTGCCCGCCTTCTTTCCAGGCTCCGAATAGAAGAGATAGGCGTAGTGAAACGCCATCATCATGTGCAGCATGAACCAGCCGAGCGGCGCGCCTGCAACGGCGAGCGCGATCGCGCAAGGATCGACGGCCTGTTTTTGATGCAGCAGCGTGACGATCGCGAAAAGGGTGAAACCGATCATCACCAGCGCAAAGAGGATGACGAGGAAGATGCCTTCATCTTCGACATCCGCCCTGCGGTCGAGCTCCTTCGGGGTGATGTGCAAGGCGATGAAACCCAGTATCGCAATGTAGCTTGCGAAGAACGCATCGCCACCCGCCAGCAACCGCACCGGCGGTGGAAGCGTGCTCAGCAGAAGATAAACGACTGCCCCGAACAGGAAGCAGGCGTAGAACTTCCAGTGATGAGTGAGATGAGATCGCGCAAACGGCAAAGGCGCCTCCGGACGGAAGCGCACTTTGCCAGAAGTTCGGCCAACGTCTACAGGCGGAAGCGGACCTGATCGATCCAGAAACGCTCCAGACGGCGAAGGCTCGTGTTCAGACCTTCGAGGTCGCGCTCGGCGACATTGCCGACCGGCTCCAGCGAACCCAGATGGCGCTCGAACAGCTCGTCCAGCATCGCGCGCACCTGCTCGCCCTTCGGCGTCAGACGCACCAGCACGGAGCGGCGGTCGGCTTCCGACCGGGCGTGATGGATGTAACCGGCTTCGACCAGCTTCTTGAGATTGTAGGAGACGTTCGAGCCCAGATAGTGCCCGCGCGTGCGCAATTCGCCCGCCGTCAGTTCCTGATCGCCGACATTAAACAGGAGCAGCGCCTGCACGCTGTTGATCTCGCGCTCGTCGCGGCGGTCGAGCTCGTCCTTGATGACATCGAGCAATTGCCGATGCAGACGCTCAACAAGATTGAGTGTTTCCAGATAGTGCTTGCCGAGCGATTGCGCGCCCTCAAGCGCCGCAGCTGCCTGCGGCTTGGCCAATGCTGTCATCGCTTTTTTCTCCGCTTTGGCGGAGCCCACCTTGTTATGGAAGCGACAGTAGGGGCGATTGATTAAAGCGTCGTAAAATTTATCAGAGAACGCCGCGCAACATTTCAATGATTCCGGAGAAGTCCATTCCGGCCTTCCCCTTGGCCGCCATCAGCGCGTAAAGCTGCAACGCTTCCGCACCCATCGGCGTTGCCGCGCCTGCATTTTGCGCCGCCTGCTGCGAGAGTTTGAGGTCCTTCAGCATCAGCGCGGTCGCGAAACCGCCCGTGAATTCGCGGTTCGATGGCGAGGCCGGCACCGGTCCCGGAACGGGACAATAGGTCGTCAGCGACCAGCATTGGCCAGATGCGGCCGACATGATGTCGAACAGTTTCTTGTGATCGAGACCGAGCTTTTCGCCGAGCACAAAGGCTTCGCACGTGCCGATCATTGAGATCGCGAGCAGCATATTGTTGCAGATTTTCGCGGCCTGCCCAGCACCCGCGCCGCCGGCATGCACGATGCGCTTGCCCATCTTCTGCAGGATCGGTTCGGCGCGCGCGAACGCTTTGTCGCTGCCGCCGCACATGAAGGCGAGCGTGCCCGCTTCCGCGCCGCCCGTGCCGCCCGAGACCGGCGCATCGAGGAAATCGAAGCCCGCTTTCTCCGCAGCCTCATGCACCGCGCGCGCGGAATCGATGTCGATGGTCGAGCAATCGATCAGCAGCGCATCTTTTTTTGCGGCGGTGAGGATGCTTTCTTTCTCGAGATAAACACCGCGCACATGTGTGCCCGCGGGCAGCATCGTGATGACGACATCGGCGGATTTCGCCGCATCGAGCGCGGTGGAAGCGCTCTTGCCACCCGCATCGGTGACGGGTTTCAGCGCTGCGGCGCTCAGATCGAATGCCGTCACGCCATCGCCGCTCTTGAGCAGATTGCGTGCCATCGGCCCGCCCATGTTTCCGACGCCGATGAACGCGATGTTGGTCATCTTCTATCTCCAAACCAAATTGTCATGGCCCGATTTATTCGGGCCATCCATGCATCAGTCACGCTCCACGCCCATCTGGATGGCCCGCATTTGCGGGCCATGACAAGTGTGGGTTACAGGGACAATTCCTTACTCCCGAGAGACGCAAAGTAAGCGTCGATATCAGCGTTCGAGACTTCGGAAAGCTCAGCGGGTTTCCATTTCGGCGCGCCGTCCTTGTCGATGATCGTGGCGCGCACACCTTCGTAGAAATCGTGACCGGCGACGACGCGGTTCACCATGCGCCATTCCATCTTCATGCAATCGTCGAAGTCGAGGCTCGCGCCCTCGCGCACCTGGCGGAACGCGAGCTTGGTCGCCGTCGGGGATTTGGCGCGGATGGTCTTTGCTGTATCGCGCGACCAGTCGGTGTGGTCGGCATCGAGCGCGGCGAGAATCTCTTCGACGGAATTGCGTGCGAAAATCTTGTCGATGGAGGTGCGATGGCCGGCAAGGAATCCCGCCGGTAACTCCTCACCCTTGCGATCGACGGCGCGATCCACGGATTTTCCGGCCGCGAGATCTTCGATCAGCGCAGGCCAATCCTTCATCGGCACGAAATGCGTGGCGACGCCGGAATAAAG
>CAZCJI010000262.1:0-4932 GCA_964498625.1 uncultured Rhizobium sp. | reverse complement strand
TGCGCAAGCGCCGTCACGGCTTCCGTTCGCGCATGGCGACCGCCGGTGGACGCAAGGTTTTGGCCCGTCGCCGCGCCCACGGTCGCAAAAAGCTCTCGGCATAGTTGATGGCCCCAAAAGCGGGGCTTTGCATGGACCATCTGAAAAAACGCATTGATTTCCTCCGGGCTGCCCGCGGGATACGCCGGGTCATGCCGTCTTTGACCCTGGAAACCTGCCCATCGGCCGACTCCAGCGAGGCTATCCGCGTGGGTTTCACTGCCACACGCAAGTTCGGCGGCGCGGTCGTGCGCAACCGGGCCAAGCGCCGCCTGCGCGCCGCGGCTGCGGCGGTCCTTCCTCTTTCGGGCAAGCCTGGCAATGACTATGTTCTGGTCGCGCGGGCCGGCACGCTGACGCGCGACTTCGCAAGCCTCAAAGAAGACCTTGCAGCCGCCATCAAAACCGCCCATCTGAAGCAAACTGACCCGAAACCGGGAGAGCGTTCGTGAGTGCTATCCCGATGGACTGGATGCGGCGCGCGGCGGTTGCCACCGTCAAGGCGCCGATTCTGTTCTATCGCAGCTTCCTGTCGCCTTTGTCTCCACCGGCCTGCCGGTTTCAGCCGACCTGTTCGGAATACGCATTAGATGCCGTGCACATCCATGGACCGGTGCGCGGCGTTGCGCTGACCGTGAAGCGTCTGGCGCGCTGTCATCCCTTCACATGGCTCGGCGGTTCGTCGGGTTTCGATCCCGTTCCGCCCAAATAGGTTTCCATGAGCGAAAATCGCAATCTCATCCTGGCCATGGTGCTGTCGCTCGCCGTCTATTTCGGCTGGACCTATTTCGTCACCGGTCCTCAGATGAAAGCGGAACAGGCCAAGCGCGCTTACGCGGCGCAGCAGATGAAGGGCGCCGCACCCTCAGGTCCGCCCGGCGCTCCGCAAGCGACGGGGCAAGCGCTTCATCTGTCGCGCAATCAGGCGCTGGAACGTGGCGGCACGCGCATCGCGATTCAGACGCCGTCGCTTGATGGCACGTTGCTTTTGAAAGGTGCGCGCCTCGACGATTTGCGTTTGAAAAACTATCACGAGACCGTCGACAACAAGAGCCCCGAGATCGTCCTCTTCTCGCCGGAAGGCAGCGCCTATCCCTATTATGCGCAATTCGGATTCGTCGGGCAGGATCAGAAACTCGCCGTTCCGACAAGCACGACACCGTGGAAGCAGATCGGCAGCGGCGCGCTGACGCCGAGCACGCCTGTTACCCTGACCTGGGACAACGGACACGGTCTTGTCTTCACGCGCCAGATCAAGATCGATGATAAATTCATGTTCACCGTCAGCGACAGCGTGGCGAACAAGCAGAACGTGAAGGTCACGCTCTATCCTTACGCCTATGTCGCGCGCGACGGCGTGCCGACGACGCAGCATTTCTGGGTATTGCATGAGGGCTTTGTCGGTGTCGGCGACGGTTCGCTCAAGGATCCGGGCTACGACGATTTCAAGGAAGAGAATACGCCGCCAAAAACCTTTACCTCGACCGGCGGCTGGCTCGGCATCACGGACAAATACTGGATGGCGGCCGTTATCCCGCCGCAGAACGAGAGCATCGACGCCTCGTACACCGCCAAACCCTATCAAAATTCAAAAACCTATCAGGCCGACTATCGTCTGGGACCGCACAATATCGCGCCTGGCGGTACGCTGACCGTAACGCAGAATCTGTTCGCCGGCGCGAAAGTGTTCGACACGATCCGCACCTACGAACACAAAATGAATATCCAGCGCTTCGATCTCGCGATCGATTGGGGTTGGTTCATCATCATCACGCAGCCGCTGTTCTGGCTGCTCGATCAGCTTTACCGCTATCTCGGCAATTTCGGACTTGCGATCCTTGCGCTGACCGTTGTCGTCAAGACGATCTTCTTCCCCATCGCCAATGCGCAATACAAGTCGATGGGCAAGATGAAGAAAGTCCAGCCCGAGATGGAGCGGATCAAGGAGCGCTTCAAGGACGATCCGCAGAAACAGCAGAGCGCGCTGATGGAGCTTTACCGCAAAGAGAAAGTGAACCCGGTCGCGGGCTGCCTGCCGATGCTTCTGATCATTCCGGTGTTCTTCTCGCTCTACAAGACGATCTTCGTGACCATCGAAGCGCGTCATGCGCCGTTTTATGGCTGGATCCACGATCTGTCCGCGCCCGATCCGACCTCGCTCATCAACCTGTTCGGTCTCTTGCCGTTCGATCCGCACGCGATCCTGCCGTCGTTCCTCGGCTTCCTGTCGATCGGCGTGTGGCCGATTCTCATGGGCATCACGCAATGGCTACAGACCAAGATGAACCCCGCGCCCGCCGACCCCGTGCAGGCGCAGATGTTCGCGTTCATGCCCCTGATCTTCACCTTCATGTTCGCGACGTTCCCGGCGGGCCTGGTGATCTATTACACCTGGAACAACCTGCTCTCGGTCGCGCAGCAATATGTGATGATGCGTAGGCAGGGCGTCGAAGTGCATCTGTTCAACAATCTGAAAATCGACAGGTTGTTCGGAGGCAGGAAGGCGCTTCCGGCGCCGAAAGAATGAGCGAGGTCGGCGTCGATCCGGAGGTCGCGCGAAAACTCTTCGCGGGGACTTGCGATTTCATCTGGGGCGCGACCGCGGTAGACAATCTTCCGCCGGCGACATTGCCGGAGATCGCCTTCGTCGGGCGTTCCAATGCCGGCAAGTCTTCGCTGCTCAATGCGCTGACGGGCCGCAAGACGCTGGCGCGCGTGTCGCACACGCCGGGACGGACTCGGCAGATCAACTTCTTCAATCTCGGCGGCAAGGTCGTGCTCGCCGATCTGCCCGGCTATGGCTATGCGAAGGCGTCAAGAAGTCTCGCCGACGAGTGGCAGAATCTGATCTTTGCCTACCTGCGCGGTCGCGCAAATCTCAGCCGGGTAGCCGTCCTTGTCGATGCGCGCCGCGGCGCGATGGAAACGGATCGTGAAGCGATGAAGCTGCTCGATCAGGCCGCCGTTTCCTATGCGCTCGTGCTGACGAAGCTCGATCAGCTCAAAGGCCCGGAACGCGCCAGGGCCGAGAGGGACATTTCGGAAGAGGCCCAGAAGCACACTGCCGCATATCCGGAAGTTTTCGCGACGTCTTCTCTCAAAAACCTTGGGCTCGATGCGCTCAAGATCCATATAGCGGCGCTGGCCGCACCTTGAGCTTTGCGCTATAACGCCGCCGGCTGGCAAAAACCGCGGGAACATGGCTCTTCAGGACGACATTTCGCAGGATCGTAACATGCGCGTCATGGCGCGGTGGCGGTCGACTGCCCGTGTTCTTGTCGAGGCGCTGCCCTACATTCTTGCCTATGACCGCAAGACCATCGTGGTCAAATATGGCGGCAACGCCATGGTCGAGGGCGTGACCGAAGATTTCGCGCAGGACATCGTTCTGATGAAGCAGACGGGCATCGAGCCCGTCGTGGTTCACGGCGGCGGCCCGCAGATCGGGCAGATGCTCGACCGGCTTTCGATCAAATCGAGTTTCATCGATGGCCTGCGTGTGACCGACGAGGCCGCCATCGGCATCGTCGAGATGGTTCTGACCGGATCGATCAACAAGCAGATTGTGAGCGGCATCAACGCGGCGGGTGGCCGTGCCGTCGGCGTTTCCGGGAAAGACGGCAATCTCGTCATCGCCAAGAAACTGGAGCGCATGAAGCTCGATCCGGCGACTCTGGAGAGCAAACCCGTCGATCTGGGATTTGTCGGCGAGCCGGATAAAGTAAGCCCGGAAGTGCTCCGCCAGATCATGGAATCCGACCTGATCCCCGTGATCGCGCCGATCGGGATCGGTCCCAAGGGCGAAACCTTCAACATAAACGCCGACACGGTGTCCGGCGCGATCGCGGGCGCGATGCAGGCAGAACGCCTGATCCTGCTCACCGATGTCGAAGGCGTGCTGGACCAGGATCGCAAGCTGATCCCGAAGCTGACCGTTCGCGAATGCCGCGCGCTGATCGACAACGGTACGATTCGCGGGGGCATGATTCCGAAAATAGAAACCGCGATCAATGCAGTCGAAGCCGGCGTCAAGGCGGCGGTTATCCTCGACGGACGTATTCCCCACGTGGTGCTGCTCGAGCTTTTCACCGAGCACGGCGCCGGAACGCTCATCACCGCAGAATGACATTCACCGGAAGAATTGGTGGACTCCTTGTCTGCGTATTGCTTTGCGCGTTTGCGACATCGGCGAACGCGGCGCTGAAACTCTGCAACCGCACGTCTTACATTCTCTATGCCGCGACCGGATCGGTCACCGGCGCAGGCGCGACCACGCAGGGCTGGTCACGCGTTTTGCCTGGAGCCTGCCAGATGCCACTCAAGGAGGCGTTGAATACGGGCAAATATTTCGTCTACGCGCGCAGTTCTCTCGCGCACTCGGGTATCTCGCGCGTTTGGGGCGGAGACCGCCAGCTCTGCGCGAAGGACGCCAATTTCGCGATGCGCACGCCATCCAATGCGATGATCTGTCCCGCGGACGATATGTTCCAGCTTCCCTTCGCAGCCATCGATACCAGGCGTCAGAAGTCCTGGGCCATGACGCTTGACGAGACGCCGGCTTTCAGCAGCTTGCAGGACGCCGAGCGCGCAGGATTGAAACGCCTGCTGCACGATCAGGGCGCAAAGATCGGGCCTATCGACGCCAAGCCTGACAAGACCGCGGACGCCGCCATGGCCGTCTTTCGCAAGAGGCTCAACATAAATCCAAAAGCGAGCACAGAGGACCTGTTCGATGCGCTTGAGACCGAAGCGCTCAAGACCACCGCGCCCGCCGGCTATGCGGTCTGCAACGACACGGCGAAGGCAATCTGGGCCGCCCTGGGCCTGAAGACAAAAGACAAATGGAGCTCACGCGGCTGGTGGAAGATAGCGGCCGGCGGCTGCGCCAAGGCC
>CAZCJI010000261.1:0-4959 GCA_964498625.1 uncultured Rhizobium sp. | reverse complement strand
CCCTCGTCGCCCCACTGGGCGCCGATCACCGCCACATTCGCCATTGTCCGTACCCGGATTAAATTCCCGCTTTGCGGCACGGCTTGCCGGCCGTAGCTCGCGGGTGCCTGCCCGTCTTCGCCATGCTGGCTTCGCCGGGCGGCCTTCTCTCGCAATGCGAGCGAAGGCCGGTGGCCAGTTATAGCGTGGCGCATGCGCCGATGGCAGGAAATTGTGACGCGGGAACAATGCTGGCTTGCCAGGCGGTCGATAGCGGCAGCGTATCGACGCGCGATGCGAGGCCCAGGCTTCGCTCGCTTCGCGAGCTACGCCGGGCAGTCTTCGCCGCTGCGCGGCGTAGACTGGAGCGGGCGAAGGGAATCGAACCCTCGTCAGTAGCTTGGGAAGCTACAGCTCTACCATTGAGCTACGCCCGCGAGCACCCGCGGAATAGCACGCATCGCCGCTATTGCGAAAGTGTCATTGCGGGCGCCGCAAATCCGCCACGGAGGCACTTTGTTCTTCGGTTCGGGAGGCCATTCGCGATGCCGGCACATTTCCATTCGTTCGGAGTGTCACACTTCGCCGCCATGGCCGCGATGCTTGCGGCAGCCGCCGCGCTCATTGCTGCATCCCGCGCCGCGAACAGTCCGTCGTTCGACAAAGCGCTGCGCTGGATGCTCGCCGGTCTGCTGCTCGCGGACTGGCTTGCATATCTGGCGATGTTTTATGTGAACGGCTGGCTCGCGCTCGGCAATGTGCTGCCTCTCAATCTCTGCGACTGGGCGACCATTGCGGTCATCGTCACGCTGTTCATGCCCAATCAGCGCAGTTATGAGCTTTCCTATTTCTGGGCGCTCGCTGGAACGCTGCTTGCTTCGATCACGCCCGATCTGGAATTCGATTTTCCGGACGTGCGCTTCCTGTTTTTCTTTTTCTATCACGCGATCATCATAACCAGCGTTTTGTATCTGACGTTCGCATTGCGCATGCGGCCGGTGCAGGGTTCGATCCGGCGTGTGATCGCCTGGACACTCTGCTACGTCGCAATAGCGGGCACAGCCGACTGGCTGCTCGGCACAAATTACGGGTTCCTGCGCGCCAAACCGCATGTCGCGACCCTGTTCGATTCCATGCCGCCCTGGCCCTGGTATATCGCGGAATGCTTTGTGATTGGGGTCGCTGCGATGCTCGTTCTGTATGCTCCGTTCCGGCTCGCGGCTCGCCTCAAGCGTCCGCAAACGGCTTAAGCGCGCAAGATGCATAAATTCGTTCTCTTCGAGCCTGACCACATCGCTGTCATGGCGCTCACAATCATCGTGCCGGTCATGTTGGCTTTCATCGCTCGCCGTTCTTCTCCCATTGTCGATTCCGCGTTTCGTTACGGCTTTGCCGCACTTCTGATCGGTACCTGGATTGCGTGGTATGCGCTGTTCATCGCACGTGACTGGCTGGGATGGGGCAACGCGTTGCCGCTCAATCTGTGCGACTGGGCAACTGTCGCGCTTCTGGTTACCCTCATAAGACCCAATCAGAAGGCGTTCGAACTCGCTTACTTCTGGGCGTTCGCGGGCACGATTCAAGGACTTGTTACGCCGGATGTGAATTTCAGTTTCCCGGAGCCGCAATTCGTCGTGTTCTTTCTGGGGCACGCCGCGATCATCGCGGCGGCGATCTATCTGACACTGGGTACGCGGATGCGCCAGGTGCCGGCGTCGCTTCCGCGCGTGATCGGCTGGACGCTGGTTTACGCCGTTACGGCTAGTCTTGTGGATTGGGTGCTGGGCACGAATTACGGCTTCTTCCGCGCCAAGCCCAATCACGCGACCTTCTTCGATTTCACGGCAGCGTGGCCATATTACATTCCCGAGACAGTTCTCCTCGGTGCGGTGGCGGCGGTGGTGCTTTATCTGCCATTCTTCCTATCGGACCGGATCAACAGAACGAGGCTGCCGTGAAAATATTTGTAGGAAGTCTGTTTGCTGCAATGGTGCTGATCGCCGGCAGCGCGCACGCGCAGACCGCGGTCACCGTTTCGATGACGAACTATGCCTTTA
This sequence comes from uncultured Rhizobium sp., assembly GCA_964498625.1. Classification (GTDB taxonomy): domain Bacteria; phylum Pseudomonadota; class Alphaproteobacteria; order Micropepsales; family Micropepsaceae; genus Rhizomicrobium. Next base: position 2,923 of record CAZCJI010000261.1, on the reverse strand, counting down.
CGCCAAGTACATTGACGTTGAAGGCCGGGCAAACCTATCGCCTCCATTTCAGCAATGACTCCGGCAAGGGCCACGACTTCACGGCGCGGGAGTTCTTCCAGTCTTCGACCATCGCGCCGCAGGACAAGGACAAGCTCGAGGACGGCGAGGAGGTCGAACTGGATGGCGGGAAATCGGCCGATATCACGCTCACACCCAACAAGCCCGGCACCTATGCCGTGACCTGCACGCATTTCATGCACGCGATGATGGGGATGACCGGAACGATCGTGGTCCAATAGCGGCTCTGTTATAGTCGCGCTGTCACAGGGGCGGTTGCGATGCCAATACCATTCGTGATGTTCGGGCAGGCGCATCAGCTCGCGATAGCGCTGGCGTTTGTTGTGCCCGTTGTCCTTGCGATCGTCGTGCGGTCCGCGAACAACGCTGCGCTGACAAATGTCATACGCTGGCTGTTTGCCGCGGAACTGATCGGCACCTACATCCTCTGGTACTGGCTGTTGATCGCGCGGGGTTGGGTCGCGGTCGGCAACATCCTGCCGATGCATCTGTGCGATTGGGCGGCGATCGCCGCGATCGTCACGCTGATCCGGCCAAATCAGAAGACCTATGAGCTTGCCTATTTCTGGGCGTTGAGTGCGACCCTGCAGGCGACGCTGACGCCGGAACTTGCCCTCGGCTGGCCGGACTGGCGCTTCATCGTGTTCTTCGGGTTCCACTGCGGCGTGATCGCCGCCGTCCTTTACATGACGTTGGGCATGAAGATGCGGCCGTATCTGAAATCGATCCCGCGCGTGATCGGTTGGACGCTGTTCTATGGCGTCTGCGCGGGTCTCATCGACTGGATCTTCGATGTCAATTTCGGGTTCCTGCACGGCAAGTCGAAAGACCCTTCGGTGCTCGATCTCCTGGCGCCGTGGCCCTGGTACATCGCCGAGCTTGTACCCATCGGGATTGCCTTCATCGTCGTGTTGTATCTGCCGTTCCTGATCGTGGACCGGATCGCTCATTCCCGCAGCCGCCCATAGACTAGGCAGTCGCGCCGCGCGCCGTCGCGGGCGATGTGGCTGCGCAATCGGCCTTCATAGGTGAAGCCGAGCTTTTCGAGCAGTCGCTTCGAGGCGTCGTTGCCGTCATGGAACCGCGCCCACAGACGGGTGAGGCCGAGATCGTGGAAGCCATATGCGATCACGCGCTCCATCGCCTCGCGCGCATAGCCCTGGCCCCAATGGCGGCGCGCGAACAGGAAGCCGACTTCGGCGCGGCCGTGATGGGTGTCGATTTCCGACAGGTCGCATTCGCCGATGGCCGGGCCGTCGGGCGTCAGCGCCACGGCCCACCATTTCGTGGTTTCGTTGGCCAGTTCGGGAATATGTTCGGCGAGGATTTGCTCGACCGCCGCCACGTCTTTTTGCGCGGGCCAGTCCCAGTAGCGCATGGCCTCGGCATCGCCGCGGGCCTCGAACAGGGCAGGCGCGTCGCCGACCGCGATCGGGCGCAGAAACAGGCGGTTTGTCTGGAGATTCATGGGGGACCCTGAAAATTCATGAGGCGGCCGGCACTTCCGCGCCGTAGCCGCCTCACGCTGCCCCCTTCAAGTGGACCCGCTGCGAACCGAACCCCCAAAATCGCCGGTCCGCAACGCGGGAGAGTAGGGCCCGACTCATGCGCCGGACGCAACGGCTCACGCACAAGTGACCATAACTTTGCAACGGGTATGTGGATTCGGAGCAACAACTCCGTACCCGGACGGCCTAGGGCAGGCGGAAGTGCTTGGAAAGTTTCAAGCGCTGGCCCTGGTAGTTGGACGCCAACCCCTCGCCATAGACCTCGGGCGGGGGGTCGGTCAGCCGCTCGAACACCAGACGCCCGATGATCTGGCCGTGTTCCAGGATGAACGGCACCTCGCGGGAGCGCACTTCGAGCACCGCCCGCGATGTCGGCGGCTTGCCGGCCTCGTAGCCAAACCCGGGATCGAAGAAGCCCGCATAGTGAACCCGGAACTCGCCGACCAGCGGATTGAACGGCACCATCTCGGCCGCATAGTCCGGCGGAATCGCCACCGCCTCGCGTGAGGCGAGGATGTAGAACTCGTCCGGGTCCAGGATGATCGTGCCGGAGGTCTGTGCCGTGACCGGCTCCCAGTAATCGGCCGGGTTCAGGTAGTTCCGTCTGTCGACATCGATCAGCGCGGTGTGACGCTTGGCGCGCCAGCCGATGCGTTCGCCATCGCCCACGCCTTTCAGATCGATGGAAAAGCCGAGCCCGTTGTCGATGTCCGGTTCGGTGTCCACCAGCGGCGTCTCCGCGTGCAGACGGCGCAGTTGCGTGTCGGTGAATTGCGGCGAGCCGTGACGCACGCGCAATTGATTGAGCCGCGAATTCTTGCGCACCAGAACCGGGAAGGTGCGCGGCGAAATTTCCGCGAACAGCGGCCCGCGATAGCCGGCCTCCACGCGGTCGAAGGCCTGCGCGTAATCGGTGATCAGGCGCGTGAAGACGTCGATGCGTCCGGTCGAGCTTTTCGGATTGGCGATGCCGGAGACGCGGGCCGAGAACTCCACACGTTCGATCAGTGGCACGATGTAGACGCAGCCCGTTTCCAGCACCGCGCCTTCGCTGAGGTCGATCGCGTGCATGAAGACGGTGGGGAGTTTTTCTTACACTGTTGCGTTCGGGCCGGGCAGGAAACTCGCCCGCACGCGCCAGGCGACGGCGCCGAGGCGAAGATCGAGGCTCGCGGGTTGGAGTTGTGCCTCGTCGATCTCCTCCACCGCCACGATCTCGCGCCGCGCGCGGATCAGCCGGCGCAGCACGTGGCTCGGCAGGATTCCGGTCGAATGGCGGCCTAAGGAATCGGAACCTTCCACCGGCGCTTCGCCGAACAGGGCATCATCCCACCTGCCACGGTGGAGGCCGAGTT
>CAZCJI010000260.1:0-4992 GCA_964498625.1 uncultured Rhizobium sp. | reverse complement strand
GCCTATGAGCGCGCGCCGGATCAGGAAAGCTTTCTCAACCGCGAGCGCACCAAGAACCTGTTCCGCGATATCCTTTCGCGCGGCAATGGCGGCAAGAACTGGGAGTTCACGCAGTCTTCGCTGTTCCTGGATTTCCTCGCCGGCAACCAGACCTATGAATGCACGCCGTGGTCGATGCCGCTGCGCTGCGTGTTCGGCTGGCAGAAGCCCTGCTATCTGCTTGGCGAGGGCTATGTGAAGACCTTCAAGGAGCTGATGGAAGACACCGACTGGGACAAATACGGCGTTGGCAAGTATGAGAAGTGCCAGGACTGCATGGTCCATTGCGGTTTTGAAGGCACCGCCGTCATCGACTCGATCAAGCATCCGCAGAAGCTGATTCCGCTGGCCATGCGCGGCGTGAAGACGGAAGGCCCGTTCGCGAAAGACATCGACACGTCGAAGCAGCGCCCGGCTGAATTCGTGTTCTCAAAGCATGTCGAGCTAAAGCAGGCCGAGATACGGGCAGCCAAGGCCCGGCCCCAGAACGTCGCGGCAGCGGAGTAGGGCGACAAACGCCTTTTCGGATTCCCGGCTGGTGCGTATGAGCGCCGGGATTTGGGTCGGCCGGTACGCAATCGATTTCAGCACACGTCCGAGCGCGATGCCGCCATTTGGCTTCATCGCCGCGAGCGCGGCAGGCGGCAGCGCGTGATCCGCACGATCGGAGATCACGCGCAAGGCTGCGAACGGCAAGCCATTTTCGCGCGCGACGGCGGCGGCGATGTGCGACTCCATATCGACCGCGTCGGCGCCGGTGTTTTTGAACAGAGCCGCCTTGTCTTCAGCCGTGGCCGCAATTCTGTCCGCGCCAGCAACCGGCGCCACGCGCGGATCGGGCAGCGCCCGTCGCAAGCGCGCGGTCCAGCCATTGTCGGTGTCATAGCGCGTGCCTTTCGCGATCACCGTGGATGCTATGACGCAATCGCCGGCCTCCAGTTGCGGCGACAGCGCGCCCGCGATGCCGATGCTGATGATCCCGCGAACATTCGGGTCGAGCGCACCCTGGATACGCTGGCGCAATATGCCGCTGTTGCCGGCGATCACGGGAACGACATGCGGACCGGCGACAATCGCGGCCTCGCGCTTCAATCCGACGATGGCGAGGACGGTCACAGCCCGTGCGCCACGCTGCGCGAATTGCCGCTCTTGAGATTGCGATAGCGCGCCACCGCCCACAGCGGGAAGAATTTCGCATAGCCGTGATAGCGCAGATAGAACACACGCGGGAAACCGCCGCCGGTATAGGTGTCTTCAGGCCACAGCCCGTTCTCCTGCTGCGCGCCTTGCAGATAGCGGATGCCGCGCGCGGTCGCAGCATGATCGACTTCGCCTGCCGCCATCAGACCCATCAATGCCCATGCCGTTTGTGACGCGCACGACGGCGCGCGTTCGTAACCGCTGTAGTCGAGCTTGTAGCTGTCGCAGCTTTCGCCCCAGCCGCCATCTGCATTCTGGATGGAGACCAGCCAATCGGCCGCACGCTTTATCATCGGCTCATCGGGCGGAAGCCCGACCGCGTTCAATCCCGCGAGCGCAGACCATGTGCCGTAGATATAGTTCACGCCCCAGCGCCCGAACCAGCTTCCGTCTTTGAGTTGCGAGTTGCGCAGGAAATCGACGCCGGCTTTGACGTCGCTGTCGTCTTTGCCAGCACCCAACTGCATCAGCAATCCGATGCAGCGTCCCGTCACATCGTCGGTCGGAGGGTCGAGCAGTGCGCCGTGATCGGCGAACGGGATGTTGTTCAGATAGTAGTAGACATTGTCGGCATCGAACGCGCCCCAGCCGCCGTTCCTGCTCTGCAAGCCCTCGACCCACTCACGGCCGCGCGCAATCGCTTCACTGTAACGCGCCTGATCGAAACGATGCAGGGCCATCGCGACCACCGCGGTGTCGTCGAGATCGGGGTAATAGTTGTTCCAGTACTGAAACGCCCAGCCGCCGGGGCGCACATTCGGCCGCTCCTCGGCCCAGTCACCTTTCACGTCGAGCACCTGACGGGTTTTCAGCCATTCGAGCGCGCGTGAAACCTCCGCGTCGCAATCCTTCGCCTCCATCAGCGCGTGGCACATCAGCGCCGTGTCCCAGATCGGCGAGACGCAGGGCTGGCAATAGGCTTCGTCGTCCTTCACGACGAGAAGCTTCTCGATCGAGAGCCGCGCGATGGCGCGGTCGGGGTGATCGGGCGCATAGCCTATCGTGTCGTACATCATCACGCTGTTGGCCATGGCGGGATAGATCGCGCCGAGACCGTCTTCGCCGTTCAGTCGCTCCGTCGTCCACGCCACGCATCTGTCGATGGCGCGCTGGCGCAGGCCTTTCGGCCATAGTGGCTCGACGCGCTTCAGGATCCAATCAAGCGCGCTGAAGAAACCCGACCAGAACGCGCTCTGATGCGGCGCACGCTTCGACGCCGCCGTGCCGCCGGGCACGAACAGCTCGGGCACATGAATGCCGCGCGGATTGCGCGCGACAGGTTTCTTCGCCGCCAGCACCAGCAGCGGCACGATCACCGTGCGAGCCCAATAAGACATCTTCGACAGATGGATCGGGAACCAGCGCGGCAAGAGAATCAGCTCCACCGGCACTGTCGGCACATTCATCCACGATGTCTCGCCATAGAGCGCGAGCAGGATGCGCGTGAACACATTGGCCTTCAGCGCCCCGCCGCGCGCCAGAATCGCCTCGCGCGCGCGTGTCATGTGCGGCGCGTCGATGTCATCGCCGATCATCTTGAGCGCGAAATACGCCTTCACCGTCGCGCTGATGTCGAACGCGCCGCCGTGATAGAGCGGCCAGCCACCGTGATCGGCCTGGATGCGGCGGAGGTAAACGCCGATCTTGCGCTCCAGCTCCAGGTCGGGTGTCTCGGCCAGATGATGGACCAGCAGCACGTATTCCGACGGGATTGTCGCGTCGGCTTCGAGTTCGAACACCCAATGGCCGTCGTCGCGCTGACGGTCGAGCAACGCGCGGGTCGCGCCGCGGATCGTCGCCTCGACGGCGGCCCAGTTGTTCTCTTCGATGCTGATCTGGTTCATCGCCGCCATTATACGGCGGCGCGCGCAAGCGCCAACTCCGCCGCCTTGTGCCCCGACCTTACGGCACCCTCGATGGTCGCGGGCAGGCCGGTCGCGGTCCAGTCGCCGGCGAGGAAAAGATTGGTCCACTGTGTCTTTGCGGGCGCACGTTTGGCGGCCTGAGCCGGCGTCGCGGCAAAGGTCGCGCGGCGTTCCTTCACGATCTGCCATTCCGGCATCGGAGCGGTGATGCTGAGCGCTGTGGCGACGTCTTTCCAGATCAGCGCGATCACCGCGTCGCGGTCCATATCGACCAGACCGTCCGCGCTGCTGATGGTGGTGGAGATGCGGTCGGGGAACGAGAAGATCCATTCCGCCGTGCCGCCGATGACACCGAGCATCAATGGTGCGCCGGCAGGCGCGGGCATCTTGAAATGGGCGTTGACGATAGAACGGAAATCGTCCGGCGTCGTGACTTGCGGCAGCAGTTCCTTCGCGACCCACGGCGGCACGGCAAGGATGACGGTGTCATGGCGTGAAAGGGGCACGGTACTATCGGGGAATTCGAGTGCGACGGCTTGCGCATCGCTGAGCACGATGCGGCGCAGGCGCTGTCCCAGTTGAACGCTCGTGCGGCGGTCGGCGAGATAAAGCTGCGCAGGTTCGACGAATGCCGCCGCGAGCGTGGGGTGCGCGATGCGCGGGCGATAGGCGCGGCCGCCTTTCGCCAATGTTTCGCGGATCACCGCGCCGGCCAGCGCGGCCGATGCGGTTTCGGGCTCCGTGTTCAGCGCGGCGAGCAGAAACGGTTTCATCAACCGCTCCCACAACGGACCTTTGCAGCGGATCACATCGCAGATGCGTTTCGGCTCGCGCGCCCACATCAATCCCGCGAGGCCGGCATAGTCGGAAACCTTCGTGTTTGGCACGCGGCGCGACTTCATCAGCGCCCAGTACGGCAACGGCCCCTCGTTCGGCGTGATGGTCCAATGCTGGCCGCTCTGCACATCGGCGAAATCGAACCGCGCTCTGTCCGGCCCTGCCAAACGATTGCGCGCCTTGATGCGCAGCAGATAATCCATCGTCGCGTGATTGCCCGACAGCACGAGATGATTGCCGTTGTCGATTGTTTGGCCGAGCACGGGATCGACATAGGAACGGCAACGACCGCCCGCCTGCGGCGCGCCTTCGTAGACTTCGACGCGCGCGCCTTTCTCGGCGAGTGCTGTGGCGCAGGACAACCCGGCGAGTCCCGCGCCGATCACGTGGAAGCGCCTGCCGTTCATCCGAACAGCCCATTGCGCAGGACCAGCATCGCGAGCTGAGATTTGGGAAGGCTTACGCGCGTGCGCGGCGCATCCCAGCCTTGCGCCTCCATCGCAGAGAGGATCGCGCCATAGACGGCGCCCATCAAACGCGGCGCGCGCAGATTGCCTTTGGGCCTCACGCGCATGACTGCATCCGCTTTGGCATAGTGCTCATGCGCCAGCTTCGCGCACGCTCGGCATGCACTATCGATCTGCGGATGATCGAGCATTGTTTTGGGATCGCTGATCGATACCCGCGCGGCTTCCAGATGCTCGCGCGCGAGATAGAGGCGGCCAATGGCGGCATCCTCATCCAGATCGCGCAGAATGTTGGTCAGCTGCAATGCGCGGCCGAGATGATGAGCGAGTTCGAAGCCCGGTGTTTCGTCCATCCCGAACACCTTGATCGACAAGCGGCCGACCGCGCTCGCCACGCGGTCGCAATAGAGATCAAGCATGATGAGATCGGGTGCGACGATATCGCCGTGCACGTCCATCTCCATGCCGTCGATGACGGAGAGGAAATCCTCCTTGCGCAGGCCATAGCGCCTGATCGCGTCTTTCAAGAACGCGGTCTTCACCGGCACATCGCCACGATAAAGCGCATCGAGATCGCGCCGCCA
>CAZCJI010000259.1:0-4997 GCA_964498625.1 uncultured Rhizobium sp. | reverse complement strand
GATCGCGCAGGGGCGTGGCGGTCTCCTCGAAATCTGGACGGACAGCATCGTCGCCGCGCTGAACCCCAAAGACACGAAAGACAACGGCAAGGGAACGGTCATCCTTTCGCCGCCTCACCAAAGCGTGAAGGTGCGTTGGTTCGTTATCGAACCAGTCCCCGAGGGAACTCCCAAGGAGGCGCTCGATGCCGCCACCCGTGCCGCGTTCGCGGGCTTCGGTGCGGAACACCATATCATCGACCAGAGCCGCCATTCCGCCATGCACGAAACCCACTCCCTGGACGTCATTTGCCTGCTGAAAGGCGATGTCAGCCTGATCCTTGAGGACACGGAAACCCGCATCAAGCCTGGCCAGATCGTCATCCAGCGCGGAACCAACCACGCCTGGGTCGCGCATGGCGGCCCGGCCCTTTTGCTGGCCGTCCTGATCGACAGACCGCTCTTAACCTGAACGGCAGCCGCGGCATGGACGAAGTGCCACAATTTTGTATTCTTCCCTCAGGTGGGGAAGAACAAACGTGCACACCTTACGCGCGCTGACGTTTTCATTGCTCGGCCTTGCGCTTGCCGGCTGTACGAGCGTGCGGAAATGGTCGGATAACGATCCGTTCGAAGGCTTCAACCGCAAGATGTTCTGGATCAACCAGAAACTCGACCGCAATGCGGCGCTGCCCGCGGCGGTGTTCTACAAATCCAGCGTGCCGGGCGATTTCCGCGACGGGCTGCACAATGTGCTCACCAATATCGGCATGCCGATCACGTTCGCGAACGACGTTTTGCAGGGTGAGTTTCATCGCGCCGGCAAAGCCGCCGCGCGGTTCGGCGTGAACACGACCATCGGTATTCTCGGCGTCAACGATCCCGCGACTCCGATGGGCTTTCCCACGCAGCAGGAGGATTTCGGGCAGACGCTTGGCGTCTATGGTGTGCCGGGCGGGCCTTATTTAGTTTTGCCTCTCCTGGGCTCGGCATTGCCGCGTGACTGGTTCGGCCGCATCTATGTCGACCATTATTTCAGTCCACTGAGCTATTTCGATTACAGCGGCCGGTATTACGTCTCGCTTGGTGCGCGCGTCTTCAGCACGGTCGATGGGCGCGCCCGCGCGATCGACGATCTGGAAGACATCGAGCGGAAGTCGGTCGATTATTACGCCGCGATGCGCGACATCTATCTCAAGCGGCGGCAGGATCAGGTGGACAATCGCACGCCCCAGGACCTGGACCCGCTGGCGAATTGATCGACTCGCGCGTTTCCTCTATCTGAAAAACGCATCCTGCGGACCCATTCCCCAATGGCGGTCATCGAGACGGTTGTCGCCCTGTGCTGCCGCTTTGCGCGCGTCGTTGTGGCGGCGTTTGTGCTCGCGGCGCTGGGAGCCGGGGTCTATACCGCGCAGCATTTCACGATGGATACCGACAGCGAGAAGCTGATCTCGCCCGATCTCGACTGGCGCAAGCGCGAAGCCCGGTTCGATGCTTTGTTCCCGCAACAGAGCAATCTGATCCTGATCGTGATCGATGGCGCGACGCCGGAACTCGCGATGCGCGCGCAAGGGATGCTGGCCGAGAAGCTCAGCACGCAGAAGACGCTCTTCCCTATCGTGCGCCAGCCGGGCGGCGGCGCATTCTTCCTGAAGAACGGCTTGCTGTTCCTTTCGCAAGCCGACGTGAAAAAGACGACACAGCAGCTGATCGCGGCACAGCCCTTTCTGGCCGGGCTTGCCGCCGATCCAAGTCTTCGCGGCGTGATGGACAGTCTTTCGACCGCGCTGCTTGGCGTCCAGCATGGACAGGCGCAACTTGAACAGCTCGACAAGCCCATCCGCGCGTTCGGCGACACTCTGGGCACCGTTGCCGATGGCGGGAAAGCCTATCTGTCGTGGTCGTCCCTCGTGACCGGCACCACCGATCCGTCGCGCCTGCGCAGCTTCATCGAAGTGCAGCCGGCGCTGAATTTCGACGCGTTATCGCCCGGCGCCGCTGCCGCCGATGCCATTCGCGCCGCCACCCGCGATCTCCAGCTCACACCGGACAACGGCGTGCGTGTCAGGCTGACCGGCCCTGTGCCGCTTGCCGATGAGGAATTCGCGACGCTTGCCGAACGCGCGGGACTGATGGGCGCCGTGATGTTTCTCGCAGTGACCCTGACACTGTGGCTCGCGGTCAGGTCGTTCCGCATCATCGTGTGCATTCTGATCACGCTGTTCACCGGTCTTGCGCTGACGATGGGGCTTGGTCTCGCGGTGGTCGGCGTGTTCAACATCATCTCGATCGCGTTCGTTGCACTGTTCGTGGGCCTCGGCGTGGATTTCGGAATCCAGTTCTGCGTGCGCTATCGCGCCGAACGCCATGCCGTACGGGATCTGGCTCCGGCGCTCATCCGCGCGGGACGCGGTGTCGGAAAACCGCTCGCGTTGGCTGCCGCCGCGACGGCTGCCGGCTTCTTTTCCTTCCTGCCCACGAAATATATTGGTGTCGGCGAGCTTGGTCTGATCGCCGGTATCGGCATGATCGTCGCATTCGTGCTCGCGATCACGATGCTTCCCGCGCTGCTGATGCTGGCCGCCCCGCAGGGTGAAGCGAAGGAGGTCGGCTTCCGCTCGCTCGCCACCATCGATCGTTTCCTGGCCCGCAGACGCCGTTTTGTTCTGACCATTGCAACGATCGCCGGGCTCGCATCGCTCGCCAGCACGCTCTTCCTGCATTTCGATTTCGATCCGCTGCATCTTCGCAGCGCCAAGGTCGAGTCCGTTTCGACCCTCTACGATCTCATGAAGGATCCGCAGACCTCGCCGAATACGATCGACGTGCTCGCGCCATCGCTTGACGCGGCCGACGCGCTTGGCAACAGGTTGTCGAAACTTCCCGAAGTGGGCCAGGTGCTGACGCTCAAAAGCTTTGTGCCCGAAGATCAGCCGCCGAAGCTGGCGATGATCCAGGACGCATCGTTCCTGATGGACGCGGCGATCAATCCCTTCGTGGTCAAGCCGCCACCGGGCGATGCGGATGTGGTCGCAAGCCTGTCCGCGGCGGCAAAGGCGCTGCGCGATGCCGCCGGTTCGGCGCAAACCGCGGCGGCGAAAGACGCGCTTCGTCTTGCATCTGTTCTAGACACGCTGGCGCAGGGCGATCCGGCGATGCGCGCTCGCGCGAGTGCGGCGCTAATCCCCGGCCTCCGCTCGCTCCTCGATCAATTGCGTCTGTCGCTACAGGCGGCGCCGGTTTCGCTCAAGACCATGCCCGCCGATCTCGTCCACGACTGGGTCGCGCCGAACGGCATGGCGCGTGCGCAGGTGTTTCCGAAGGATACCAGCGGCAGCGATGCCTCGTTGCGCAAATTCGGCGCGGCGGTGACGCGAGGCGTGCCCGATGCCACCGGCGCGCCGCTGTCGATCCGCCAGTCCGGCGACACAATCATGGGCGCTTTCCTTCAGGCCGGGCTCTGGGCTTTCGTGGCGATCACTATTCTGCTGTTCCTGGTGCTTCGCCGCGCTGGCGACGTGCTGCTGACGCTGATCCCGCTGTTCCTGAGCGGATTGCTGACGCTCGGCACCTGCGTGGCCATCGGACTGGAACTCAACTTCGCGAACGTCATCGCGCTGCCGTTGTTGCTCGGGATCGGCGTTGCGTTCGACATTTATTTCGTCGTGGCGTGGCGCGCAGGGGCCCAGAACCTTTTGCAATCCAGCCTCACGCGCGCCGTGATCTTCAGCGCGCTGACGACCGCATCGGGGTTTGGAACGCTGTGGCTGTCGAGCCATCCCGGCACCGCCAGCATGGGCGAACTCTTGATGATCTCGCTGGGCTGGACGTTGGTGACGACGCTGTTCATCCTGCCCGCGTTGCTGGGACCGTCGCCTGACGCTCACCCTTCGACAAGCTCAGGATGAAGGTCTGAATTGACCCTCATGCTGAGCCCGTCGAAGCATAAAGGCCGCGCTGAATTCTATTTCATCAATCCGTCGGCCATCGCATTGAGCTTCTTGACCAATGCGGGCGCGCCGCCGGTGGACAGTGTCGAACCGTAATCCGAGCGCTTGGTCGCGAGTTCGCTGACGAAGCCGTTCAGATAGACATCGATCACCTTCCACGTTTCGCCGGATTGGCGCATGCGGTAGTTGAAGGGAATCGTCTGCCCGCCTGTCACCAGCTTGCTCATGACAACCTTGTCGGTGCCGTGTACCTGCGCCGCGGGATCGACGGTGAACTTCTCGCCGTTGTAGTCGTCGAAATTCTTGGCGTAGTTCGCGATCGTCATGCGTTCGAAGGCCTGGATCAGTGCCTGCTGATCGGACGGGGCAATCGACGGCCAGCTCGAACCGACGGCAAGGCTGGTCATCAGAGGCAGATCGTACGTCCGCTCGACCACGGGCTTGAGCTTGTTGTAGCGCCCGGTCACGCCCAGTTCCTTGCCGTGCTTCATGCTGTCGAGCAGCGTGTCATAGAAATTCTGGATCTGGGTTGCTGCCGGATCGGCGTCTGCCGCCAAAGCGGGCGCGGACATGATCGGCGCGAACAGTAGCGTGGCGGCCAGCGAAAGTACCCCCAACAGCGCGTTTTTCATCGGATTGCCTCGTTCTCGATGCGAATAGGAAAACATAACATTTGCGGTGGATTTTCGTTGCGGATGTTCTCAGGTTTGGAATCAATCCCGCCACCAATATGTCATGGCCCGGCGGGTCCGGGCCATCCATGCAACAGGCGCGCTTTACGACCAATGGATCGCCCGCATGAAGCGGGCCATGACAAGAAGGTTATCGGGCAAAGGGGCTAGCTGTCGCGGTCCAGCAGGAAGATCGGCAATTCGCGCAGGGGGTCCGCCTCAGGTCCATAGACCGACAGCGTATCCGCCGCGTGACGGGCGAGTTTTTCGGCCTCGGCCCGCGCGCCCTCGACACCATAGATCGAGACAAGCGTGGCCTTGCCCTGATCCTTGTCCTTGCCGACAGCCTTGCCGGTCTTTTCGGCTGTGCTCGTCACGTCGAGCAGATCGTCGG
>CAZCJI010000258.1:0-5025 GCA_964498625.1 uncultured Rhizobium sp. | reverse complement strand
GCCTGTCACGCCGTAGGTCGCGGGTTCGAGCCCCGTCGCTCCCGCCAGTCTTCGCGACGTTACAGCGGAGAGAAGACTGCCCGAAGGGCGAAGCCTGTGCCTTCATCCACGCGCTATGACTGGCAAGCCGTTTTTCGAGATTTTACGCGCCAGAACCCCTGACTTTTGCCACCCATTTTCACTTGCGAATCGCTCGCAATAATCGGGAAAGAATCCTGTTTTCCTGCGGCGAATCTTGCTCTAAACCCCGCGTGGCTTTCGGGTGCATCTGCTTCTTCTCGCACCTGCGAAATGCCGGATTTGGCGCGGCGGGACCTAGGCGATGGACGCACTCCTTCTGGAATATCTGCCGATCCTGATTTTCATCGGAATTGCCGGCGTGATCGCGACCGCGCTGCTGGTCATCCCCTTCATCATCGCGCCTTCCAAGCCCGACCCGGAAAAGCTCTCCGCCTATGAATGCGGTTTCAACGCCTTCGGCGATTCCCGCATGAAATTCGACGTGCGGTTCTATCTTGTCTCGATCCTGTTCATCATTTTCGACCTCGAGGTCGCATTTCTGTTCCCATGGGCGATCACGCTCGGAAAGATCGGCCTCTTCGGCTTCTGGTCGATGGTCGTGTTTCTGGGCGTGCTGACGGTCGGCTTTGTCTACGAATGGAAGAAGGGGGCGCTCGAATGGGAGTGATCCCGGCAGGGCAGGCTGGACGCGCAGGCGTCGAAGGCGCGGCGGCCTCCGTCACCGATAACGATCCCTATTTCAAGACGATGCAGACGGAACTCGCGGACAAGGGCTTCCTGACCGCGAATGTGGATTCGCTCATCAACTGGGCTCGCACGGGTTCGCTCCACTGGATGACGTTCGGGCTCGCCTGCTGCGCGGTCGAGATGATGCAGGTGAACATGCCGCGCTACGACCTCGAGCGTTTCGGTGTGGCACCGCGCGCTTCCCCGCGCCAATCCGACGTGATGATCGTGGCCGGCACATTGACCAATAAGATGGCGCCAGCGCTGCGCAAGGTCTACGACCAGATGCCTGAGCCGCGTTATGTGATCTCGATGGGCTCCTGCGCGAATGGCGGCGGCTACTATCACTATTCCTACGCCGTCGTGCGCGGCTGCGACCGCATCGTGCCGGTCGACATCTACGTGCCCGGTTGCCCGCCGACGGCGGAGGCGCTGCTCTACGGAATCATGCTGCTGCAGCGAAAAATCCGCCGCACCGGAACGATCGAGCGATAGATTATGGATACGCTCGAACAACTCGGTCAAACGATTGCCGCCGCGCTCGGCGTGCAGGCACGCGTTACGCTTGGCGAGCTTACGCTTGACGCGCAGGCGGATGATATTGTCCGCGTACTGACGGCTCTGCGCGACCAGTTCGAATTCCGCACGCTCGTCGATATCTGCGGCGTCGATTGGCCGGAACGGGCCAAGCGTTTCGACGTCGTCTATCACCTTCTGTCGCTGACGAAGAACCGCCGCATTCGCGTGAAGGTTCAGGCTGCCGAGGGAGAAAACGTGCCATCGTCGGCTGGCGTCTATCACGCCTCGAACTGGTTCGAGCGCGAGACCTTCGACATGTACGGCATTCCGTTCAACGATCATCCCGATCTTCGCCGAATCCTTACCGACTACGGGTTCGAGGGTTATCCGCTGCGCAAGGACTTCCCGCTCACCGGCTATGTCGAGCTGCGTTATGACGACGAGCGGAAGCGCGTGGTCTATCAGCCGGTGAATCTGGTGCAGGAATTCCGCGACTTTGATTTCATGAGCCCGTGGGAAGGCGCGCCACATATTCTTCCCGGCGATGAGAAGGCGAAGCCGTGATGGACAAGCCGGCGCCCCATACCGATCCCACAATGACAGTCAATTTCGGTCCGCAGCATCCGGCCGCGCACGGCGTGTTGCGCATGATCCTCGACCTCGATGGCGAGATCGTGACCCGTGTGGATTCCCACATCGGGCTTCTGCACCGCGGCACCGAGAAGCTGATCGAACACAAGACCTATCTGCAGGCAATCCCGTATTTCGACCGGCTCGATTACGTCGCGCCGATGAATCAGGAGCACGCCTTTGCGCTGGCGATCGAGAAGCTGCTTGGCCTGGAAGTGCCCAAGCGCGGGCAATATGTTCGCGTGCTCTATTGCGAGATCGGCCGCGTCCTCAACCATCTGATGAACGTCACCACGCAGGCACTGGATTGCGGTGCGCTGACGCCTCCGCTCTGGGGGTTTGAAGAGCGCGAAAAACTGATGGTGTTCTATGAGCGCGCCAGCGGCAGCCGCATGCACGCGGCCTATTTTCGCGTTGGCGGCGTGCATCAGGATTTACCGCCGGACTTGTTGAAAGACATCTATGCGTGGTGCGACACCTTTCCGAAGGTGCTCGACGATATCGAAGGTCTGCTGACCGAGAGCCGCATCTTCAAACAACGCAATGTCGACATTGGCGTCGTCAATCGCGCGGACGCGGAAGCCTGGGGCTTTTCCGGCGTGATGTTGCGCTCGACGGGCGTGGCATGGGACCTGCGCCGCGCGCAGCCCTACGAATGTTACAATGAGCTCGACTTCAAGATTCCCGTCGGCAAGAACGGCGACAACTACGACCGTTATGTCATGCGCATGGAAGAGATGCGCCAGGCCGTTCACATCATGAAACAATGCATAGAGAAGATACCGTCCGGTCCGGTGAGTTCGCAGGACAAGAAGATCGTGCCGCCCAAGCGCGGCGAGATGAAGATGTCGATGGAAGCGCTGATCCATCACTTCAAGCTCTACACCGAGGGTTTTCACGTTCCGGCGGGCGAAGTATACGCCGCTGTCGAGGCACCGAAGGGGGAGTTCGGCGTCTATCTGATCGCCGATGGCACGAACAAGGCTTATCGCTGCAAGCTGCGCGCACCGTCTTTCGTGCATTTGCAAGCGATGGACTACATGTCCAAGGGGCACATGCTGGCCGATGTGTCGGCTATTCTCGGCTCGCTCGACATCGTGTTTGGAGAGGTGGACCGGTGAGTGCCCCTAAAATTAATTGCGGCAAGCATGGCACGGGTGAGCTTGTGCATGTGTGCAATCACATTGTTATGTCGATGCGTGATAACAAGCCGCGCGGTATCTATGTCTGGAAGGACAATCAAGGGGTGACCTGCGCCTGGTGCAACGACTGTGCGCTGCGCGCGGAGGCTTCCGATCAGGGCCCCAATCGTGTGCCGCTGAAATTCCAGGTCGAGGATGTCTGTAACCAATGCTTCGAAGGCGTGCGGGCGCTGAACGGCGGAGGCATTCTGTACCGATGAGCTTGCGCCGCCTTTCTCCGCATCAGCCCGCGAGCTTCGCGTTCAATGACGCGAACAAGAAGCATTGCGATACCTGGATCGCGAAATTTCCGCAGGGCCGCCAGGCAAGCGCCGTGATCGCGCTGCTCTGGATCGGGCAGGAGCAGGAAGGCTGGGTCACCAAACCGATGATTGAGACCGTCGCGCAGATTCTGTCGATGCCCTACGTCCGCGTGCTCGAAGTCGCGACGTTCTACACGATGTTCAACCTGGAGCCCGTGGGCGATTACCTCGTGCAGGTCTGCACCACGACGCCGTGCTGGCTGCGTGGCTCCGACGATGTTGTTGCCGCGTGCAAGAAACACATCGCGCCGACGCAGCACACTGTGTCCGCCGACGGCAAGTTCTCGTGGATGGAAGTCGAGTGCCTTGGCGCCTGTGTCAACGCGCCGATGCTGCAAATCGGCAAGGATTTCTACGAAGACCTCGACGGTCCAAAGACAGAGGCCTTGCTCGAATCGTTCCGTCGCGGCGAAACGCCAAAGCCGGGCGCTGGTAACGGCCGTCATACGTCGGAGCCCGAAGGTGGCGTGACGACGCTGACGGATCCGCAGCTTTACAATGGCGGTTACAGCAGAAAGGCGAGCTCCTGATGCTGCAAGATCGTGATCGCATATTCACGAACCTTTACGGCTTCCAGGACCCGGGCCTCGATGCCGCTAAGAAGCGCGGCAACTGGGACGGCACGAAGGAAATCCTGACGCTCGGCCCCGAAGGCATCGTCGATGTCATGAAGAAGTCCGGCTTGCGCGGCCGCGGCGGTGCGGGCTTCCCGACGGGCATGAAATGGTCGTTCATGCCGAAGGAAGTGAAGGAACGTCCGCACTATCTCGTCGTCAACGCGGACGAGTCCGAGCCGGGCACGTGCAAGGACCGCGATATCCTGCGTCACGATCCGCATACGCTGGTTGAGGGCTGCCTGATCGCGAGCTTCGCGATGCGCGCGCACGCCGCTTATGTCTATGTGCGCGGCGAATTCATTCGCGAGCGCGAGGCGCTGCAGCGGGCGGTCGATGAAGCCTATGCCGCGAAGCTGATCGGCAAGGATAACATCTTCGGCTATCCGTTCGATCTCTATGTCCATCACGGCGCCGGCGCCTATATCTGTGGCGAAGAGACAGCGCTGCTCGAAAGCCTCGAAGGGAAAAAGGGCCAGCCGCGTTTGAAGCCGCCGTTTCCGGCGAACGTCGGGCTCTATGGCTGCCCGACCACGGTCAACAATGTTGAAAGCATCGCGGTCGCGCCCATGATTCTGCGCCGCGGCGCGGAGTGGTTCGCGGGCATCGGCCGCCCGAACAATACTGGCAGCAAGGTCTTCTGCATTTCCGGTCATGTGAACAAACCGTGCAATGTCGAAGAAGAGATGGGCATTCCGCTGCGCGAACTGATCGAGAAGCATGCCGGTGGCGTGCGTGGCGGCTGGGACAATCTGCTCGCGATCATTCCCGGCGGTGCATCGGTGCCGCTGCTGCCGAAGTCGATCTGCGACGACGTGCTGATGGATTTCGACTCTCTCAAGAACGTCCAGTCCGGTCTCGGCACCGCGGCCGTCATCGTGATGGACAAGTCGACCGATGTCGTGAAGGCGATTCAGCGGCTGGCGTATTTCTATAAGCACGAAAGCTGCGGCCAATGCACGCCATGCCGCGAGGGCACCGGCTGGATGTGGCGCGTGATGACCCGCATGG
>CAZCJI010000257.1:0-5035 GCA_964498625.1 uncultured Rhizobium sp. | reverse complement strand
TTTAATTTGGGGAGCTTAACGTCACCTGCGGCTGAGATACCAGAACCGCCAGCACATCAAAATGGCGGCGACCAGCAGCGCGAAGGCGAGGCCGATCCAGATGCCGAGCCCGCCCATGTGTAGCCAGAAGCCGAGCGCAACACAGGTTGGGAAGCCCGCGATCCAGTACGATCCGCCGGCGATCCACATCGGCGCGTTGGCGTCCTTGAGGCCGCGCAGGCTCATGGCGCCCACGACCTGTATGCCGTCGGCGATCTGAAAGACGGCTGCGACGTGCAGGAACACGACGGCGAGTGCGATCACCTCGGCCGATGATGCCGAACGGTCGAGATAGAGATTGGCGATCGTCTCAGGGAACAGCCACAGGAGCACGGCTGTTACAGACATGAACGCGACCGACATCAGGATTGCGCCATAGCCCGCGCGGCGCACGGCTTCCCTGTCGCCAGCACCGGCCGCGAGGCCCACGCGTACTGTCGATGCCATGCCGATACCGAGCGGTACCATGAAGGTGATCGACGGTACGTTGAGCGCGATCATGTGCGCCGCCACCGATGCCGTGCTGAACCGGCCCATCAACAGTGTGGAGCCGGCGAACAGCATCGCCTCGAACATCATGGTGAACCCGATCGGCATGCCGAGCCGGAAAACTTCCTTGAGCTGTTCCCAATGGGCATCGAAGAAATTGAGGAAGATGCGATACTTGTGCAGACTGGGCGTGAGCCGCACGACCATCACCATCATCACGAAGCTGAAGGTGTAGGAGCTGGCGCTCGCCAATCCCGAACCGACCAGTCCCAGCTTCGGCATCCCGAAATGCCCGAAAATGAGGGCATAGTCGCCTGCTGCGTTGAAGAAGATCGCTGTGACCATCACGATCAACGACGCGCGAGGCCGCGACAACGCGGTCGAGAAATTGCGCAGCACCTGATAGCCGAGCGAGAAGGGCAGGCCCCAGCACAGCGCGCGCGTAAACGCCTGCGCGCCGGCTGCCAGTTCCGGTGTCTGGCCAAGGAACAGGTATATCGGCGCGATGAACAGGAGCAATGCGATCAGAGGCAGCGAGATCGCGAGCATCGCCCAGAACCCCATGCGGACCGCGGAGCGAATATCCGCGACATTGCCGGGATCGCCACCAAGCGTGTGGGCGATCATCGGTGCAACGGCGGCCACAGGGCCGCATCCCAGAATCCAGCAAAAGAAGAACGCGGTATTGCCAAGCGCGGCCGCGGCGAGCGCCGTCGTGCTCAGATGACCGAGCATGATCACATCGGTGGTCATGATCGCCATCTGCGCGAGCTGCGTCAGGGCCAGCGGGAAGGCGAGTTTCAGCGTTTCCCACGCCTCATCGCGCCAGGCGTCCAAACCGTGGCCGGTGATGCGCCGGCCGGCGTGGGAAAGATCGATATCAGCAGTATGGGCCATGATACGGGCTTTTCTTTTATCAGGCCCGAACCCGGTTTCTGGCGGGATGCTCCAGATACAAAAATCCCCTCCAAAGCCGGGCTCGGGAGGGGTGAACATTGAACGGTTTAGGGTGACCTAACGCGCGTTCTCCTCGCGAACCGATGCAGCGGCATCCGTGCCGCCCAAAAGGGCGAACGGGATGTCCGGCATGTATGCAGCGACACAACTATTCATCGTTGCTCTGATCTCGCGACTCATCCGCCCGGCCCCATGCCGTTTGGATGCGCCGTGGGTACGCCTGAGATTTGGGGAAGTCAACACAGAGGCGCGCATGGTGGTGAGTCAGTTTGGATTTACCGAGTAATTCCGCTTGAGAACCGAAAAAATCTAGCGGTTTTAGGGGTCCTTAGAGCGAGGACCCGCATGAAAAATCACCGCCGTCTTTTCGAGATCAAGAGGGGCAATCAATGCCTCGCGATAGCCGTTCGCACACGGGGATGGCACCGGACCTACATTGGCTTCATCAATGGGCGCGTCTGCGCTACGTCACCCACTGTGCTGGACTCGGTAGACGCGCCGGGTTGTGGCAAATGACCTGCTGCGACAGATGAAGGCCTCCGGCTTTCTTGAAGGCGAGTAGCGCCTCCAGTCCGAGCGTGGACATCACCGGCACACCCGGCTCCCACGAATTTCCGACCTCAATTACAATGGACCCATTCGGGGTCAGCAACTCGCACAGCTTCGGTGCAAGCCTTTCTAGCCATTCGATGTACGACTTGCCTGTCTCGTTTCCATATTTTTTCTTGCGGACTAGGGGAAATGGAGGCGAGGTGAAGATGAGATCAATCTTACCCTTGCGCCGACTCAATGCAGGATCGCGCAACGCGCCTTCGATTTTGCCAACTAGCATCATGCCCGACGCGGTAGCGTAGGCTTTTTGGACAGGCTGCTTTCGCCCGCTGATCCTCTTTATAGATCGGGGCGTTGGTGTTGACTTACTGGTATGTCGCTTTGGCAAAATTGCCCCGCCCAAGGCAAAAAGTTGGCGGGCAGGCTAGACAGAAAAATGACAAATGGCCAGCCAATTCCCCTCAGATTTCAATGGGATGTGGCGATATACAATGCCGCTACCCATGCCGTGACGGAAAAGCTAGAACCGAAATCATGACTTTCCGCGCGGCTCTATTAACAAGCTGCTTGGATGAACTCCGAGAGCTTTGGCGATATTCCCAACCACGGCAATCGTCGGGTTTTCTTGCCCACGTTCGATTCCACCCAGATATCGCATATCGATTCCGGAGTCGGCGGCGAGTGCCTCCTGCGACAAGCCTTTGGCTGTGCGCAGTCGCCTGACATTTGACCCCACGACCTGTTCCCATCGCATCCTCGGATGGGGTGAGAGTCTCGGTAAATCGTCTAGGAACTATCGTTCCTAACTAGTTGGTAAGGAGGAATGGGAACTATAGACCCTGCTACTAGCGGTGGAGAGTGTCATGAAGGATTGCTTGATTGTCGGGGTATGTCTGACCGCCTTACTTGGCGCGACGGGTGGGGAAGCTCTCCCGACGATTTCTCCGGCTTCGCAAGCGCTAGCCACACAAGCGGCGGACGCGATCCGTAGACTGTCGCCGCTCCCCGATCCCGACATGACGATGCGCGGCGTGATCTCCGTCCAGCACGGCGACAAGACCGCGTTCTGTGGTGAAATCTCGGGGCGGGAGTTTCCGGTTCACTTCGCCGGGTTCGTGCGCTTCATCAGTTTCGACGGTAAGGCTGTGCTGGATTCTCCGGTTGCGGCATTCACAGAGAAGGAGCAGTTTGCTAGGGCGTGGAATGGGCTGTGTGAACCTCAATAGCCCACCGGCCTTGCCTCAACTATTTAAGTGCCAAGCCCATCGCTAGGAGCCCAAGAAGCAGTGAGAGAAATGCCATCCATGCGGGCAAGCGGACCGCTGGGTCGGTCGCCCATAACATCCAAAGAATTGTGTCAAACCAATCTCCCTCTTGTAGATGAAATTTTATGCGTGTGCCGATATCATTTTGAGATAGGCCAACGCGCTCGCGCATGGCTTCGTCCATAAGAATTTGTGATCTTTGACAATCCTTCAAACCTCGAACCGAAACTACAGTGTGTCCATAACCAGATACGTACAGCCAACAGATTTTGCCTGATTTGATTCCTCCCCGGCTGCTTTCATGGATTCTGACGATGTCCTTGTACACTTCGTGCCGATCAACCTGAGCCAGATTAAGCTCGCGCCAGTGCTCATTTTTCATGTCCAGCCCCGCCAATGTAATCCAATCTTTAACGCCAAACCGGCTACGCTCAATCACTGATTGTTCTCATAAGAATGATTTGATCGTTACGGAGCGCCGGAACAATGAAATTATCTGGTCACACGACCATATCAATCAACAAACCTGAACCAGATTGGTGGTCAAACGATCAGGGTTATAAATGGGGTCCGTTCAACGGCGCTGCCAGCTACGAAGCTAGTATCGAGAAAACTCCCGATGGCATCCTACGCGTTCGCTTGAGAGTGCCGGGAGAAAACGAAGTAATCTTGGAAGCCCCCATTGTAGTTCCAAAGAAGGGGGTGCTTAACGTCTCTCTCGGCTGGGACGTGAATGACGGGTACAAGATGATGTTGAACGGCCTAAATCCCGTTCATCACCCCTTATCACCCCTTGGGTGATTTCATTGAGGGTGAGCCAACGGCCATTGATTTCGACCGCGTTAATGCCACCAGTTTCCGCGCAGCAGTAACCTTCTGGCAGATCGCGCGGAAGTATCGGAACGTCGCGATTGGTCACAACGCCTGAGGTGGAGAACACCTTGTTTGCCTCATTTGAGCTAAATCCTCCGCGCTTGGCGTCAGGGGCATCATTTTTTTCAAACATTCCATACACTTTCGATTATTAACGTGATCCAGTGACGCAACGACGCTTGATTGACATTAGGCGTCCCCTTCGAGCGGAGGGGCGCTATTTATTATTCGGGACAGGTGTTTGGGGCGCAGCAAGCGAAGAAAAGTTAGATAATCCAAACTGACTCACCACCGCGCGCATATCGGCCCGCTGTTGCGGCGCACACACAGCGCGGCGAGTTGCGCCTTCCCCCGCGTACGGCGCTAGGATCGCTGCACCGCTATTCGCAAAGGATCTGTCATGGACTTCACAATTCCCAGGGAAATCGCGGACTTGCTCGCACGGATCGATGCGTTCATCGAGGCGGAGATCGTGCCGTTGCAACGCCAAGACGACAACGACCGCTTCTTCGATCACCGTCGCGAATGGGCGCGCACCGATTTCGAGCATGGCGGTCTACCGCGCAAGGAGTGGGAAGACCTGTTGCGCGAGATGCGCGTGCGCGCGGACAAGGCCGGGTTCCTGCGCCTCGCTTTGCCCGAGGAGTATGGCGGCAAGAATATCGGCAATCTCGCGATGGCGATCATCCGCGAGCATCTGGCGGCGAAGGGGCTCGGCCTGCACAACGATCTGCAGAACGAGACCTCGGTCGTCGGCAATTTCCCCCAGGTGCTGATGATGCGCGATTTCGGCACGGAGGAGCAGAAGAAGAACATCCTCCCCGGCATGCTGAACGGCACGATGCGGCTCGCCTTCGGGC
>CAZCJI010000256.1:0-5041 GCA_964498625.1 uncultured Rhizobium sp. | reverse complement strand
CCGTTCTTTACGTCCGGTAATCCGAACCATTTTGTCCGCTTTGCTTTCTGCAAGAAGCGCGCTGTTATCGACGAGGCCGTCACACGGCTGGAACGCTATTTCGGAAAGTAGACATGCCATCGATCAACGACCGCACGCCCATCCTTGTCGGCGGCGCACAGTTCACGCAGCGCACCGCGCGCGAGGGCAAAGTTGCTGAGGGCCTTTCGCCCATCGCGATGATGGCGAAAGTCGCGCGCGAGGCGTTCGCGGATGCCGGCGCCAGAGACCTGGCGGCGGCGATCGACACCGTCGCGGTCGTGCGCTTCACGGCGGACTCGCCCGGCGATCAGGGGCGCTTGCCGAAGCGCACCTTCCGCAATCCGCCGCTGTCTCTGGCCAATCATCTGAACATCAAGCCGCGACGCGCGCTCTACACCGCGACGGGCGGAAACACGCCGCAATGGCTGGTCAACCGCACCGCGGAAGAAATCGCGCGGGGCGAATGCGAGGTAGCGCTGCTCGCCGGCGCCGAGTACATCGCCACCATGATCGGCGCCATGAAGCAGGGCGTCGATCTCGGCTGGGACAAGGGCCCCGATCACGATCCCGGCAGCGATCCGGAGGAAATTGGCAATCAGCGTGCTGGCACGAACGATTACGAAGCGCGCTATGGCCTGCGCTTTCCGGTCAATGTCTATCCGCTGTTCGAGAATGGCTTGCGCGGGCAGGCGGGGCGCTCACCGGAGGCCCATCTGAAATGGCTGGGTGAATTCTTCTCGCCGTTCACGAAAGTGGCGTCGGAAAATCCCTATTCCTGGTTTCCGACCTACCGCTCGCCGGAAGAAATCTCCACGCCGTCGGAGAAAAACCGCTTCGTCGGTTATCCGTACACGAAGTATCTGAACGCGGTGATCGAGGTCGATCAGGCGGCGTGCGTGGTGATGACCAGCGTGGGCAACGCGCGCTCGCTCGGTATCCCGGAATCGAAATGGGTCTATCTGCATGGTTGTGGCGATGCGAATGATATCTGGAACGTCAGCGAACGGGTGAACTTCTATTCCTCGCCCGCGATCCGCGAGATCGGCAGGCGCGCCTTTGCGATGGCGGGCAAGTCGATTGCCGACATGAGTTATATCGATCTCTATTCCTGCTTTCCGAGCGCGGTGGAGATCGGATGCCGCGAGTTCGGTATCACGACGGACGATCCACGCGGGCTCACGGTTACAGGCGGGCTTCCCTATTTCGGCGGCGCGGGCAACGATTACGTCATGCATTCCATTGTTATGATGATGCAAAAGTTGCGCGCGAAGGCGGGCACGTTCGGGCTGTGCACTGGCAACGGCTGGTATGTGACCAAGCACTCCGCCGGCATCTATTCGACCACGCCGAAAGAAGGCGCGTGGCAGCGCGACAATCCCGTATCCTATCAAAAGGACATCGATGCTGAGGCACATCCCGAGGTGATCGAGCAACCGTCCGGCCGCGCGACGGTCGAGACGTACACCGTCATCACCGACCGTAAGGGCAAACGCTTCGGCCTGATCGTCGGCCGCGACGAACAGAACCGCCGCTTCCTCGCGAATACGCCGGACGACGATCTAACTCTAGATCGCATGATGCGCGAGGAAATGCTCGGCCGCGAGGGTGAGGTGACTCCCGGCACCGTCAACCTGTTCCGGTTCGCGTGATGGCAAAGATCTACATGGTCCGTCACGGACGCGCGGAAGCAGGCTTCGGTGAGTCGATGGATCCCGGTCTCGATGCGCTCGGTCATTCGCAGGCCGAAGCCGTTGCGGAAAAGCTCAGCGGACTCGGACCGCTGCCGATCATTTCCAGTCCACTGAAGCGTGCGCGCGAGACGGCCGCGCCACTTGCAAAGCTCTGGAGTGTCGAACCCGTTATCGAGAAAGCGGTCGCGGAGATTCCGTCGCCCTGGGGGATGTCGCTCGACGGCCGCGTTGCGTGGCTGCGCAAGCTGATGGCCGGCACGTGGCGCGACGCACCGCGCGATCTTGCGGAGTGGCGCGAGGACTGTATCGCGTCGGTCACGGAAATCTCGCGCGATACCGTGATCTTTTCCCATTACGTCGCCATCAACGTCCTCGCCGGCGCGGCGACCGGAGATCACCGAGTTGTCGTGTTTTCTCCGGAGAATTGTTCGGTGACAGTGTTCGAGACGGATGGCTCGTCATTGCGCCTGATCGAAAAGGGCGCCGAGGCCCCGCTGACGAAGGTCAACTGACCTTCGACGCGCTCAGAGATTCGGCAAATCGGTCGTGTCCGGCTTGCCGTTGCGGATTTCGGAATTGCGATATTGGCGATAGAGGCTGCGCTGGGTCGCATAATAATCGACCGAGTCGCGCTCGATCTGGTCCAGCGTCTCCACATTGCGCGCGCGCAGGTCGAGCACGCCGAGACCGGCGCGGGCATAACCCATCGTTCTGTACCCGTCGAAGCGGATATAGGTAAACGGATCGAAGCCGTAATCGACGACGCGGCCGCCAAGATCGCGCGGCGGGGCGGGCCCGAGCAGCGGCGCGACGAAATAGGGTCCTTCGCCGACGCCCCAGACACCAAGCGTCTGGCCGAAATCCTCGTCGTGATCGGGAATGCCCATCCATGTCGCGACGTCCATCACGCCACCGACGCCCAGCGTCGTGTTGGTCAGCGTGCGCGCGAAGGTTTGCAACGCACGTGAGGGCGAACCCTGCAGGACGTCGTTCGCGAACGTCACCGGTTTGTCCATGTTTTCGAGCACGTTGTGCAGGCCAAGCCGGAACGGCTCCGGCACCGCGTGGTTATAGAAAACAGCCACAGGGCGCGCGAAATTCCTGTCCAGCGACTGGTTAAGTTCGAAGATTTTGCGGTTCGTCGGCTCGTACGGATCGTTCTGGGCGATAGAATCCGGATTGCTCGTCGTCGAGCACGCGCTGAGCGCGGTGCCAAGAAACAGGACAGCCATCAGTGCGGAAATCGGACGCAAAATCCCCTCGCTCGGAACAATCCAAATTTGGAAACGCGCAATAGGCAGAATCGCTGCCTTCACCAATATCGGGTCTGCATGACGGACCTACAAGGGCGGATCAAATCCCGCCGTACCAACTGTAACCCAGATCTTCCCAATAACCGCCCTTGCCGCCATTGATATGATTGAAGTTTTCCACAAGTTCAATTCGTTGCACGTACTTCGCCATTTTGTAACCCAGCTGGCGCTCGGCGCGAACGCGGATCGGCGCGCCGTGCTCAACCGGAAGCGCCTGACCATTTAGTTGATACGCCAGTAGGGTCTGTGGATGGGTCGCCTCCAGAAGATCGAGGCTTTCGTAGTAATAAGGGACATCGGGGTTCGACGCGTCGCCCATCGGGTCTGCACAAAAAAACATCACATAACGAGCTTCGGGTTTTGGCTTTGCCATGGCGAGAATTTGGGCCAGAGGCGCGCCGGTCCATTCGCCGATGCAGCTCCAGCCCTCCACGCAATCGTGCCGCGTGATCTGGGTACGTGCCGGCATCGCACGCAGATCGGCGATTGACAGTGACAACTTGTTTTCGACCAGCCCTTCGACGGGAATGCGCCAGTCGACGAAATCCTTCGCCGCGTGCGCGGCGTATTCGTTCGTGTTGGGATTGAGCGTCCCGTTGGCCTTGAATACCGGGGCGATGTCGGCCTTGGTGAATTCCGGCGCGAGCGCGTGGGAGCCCGCGAACAAGCGCTGCGCGCGGCGGGTGAGGTTCTTGACCTCAGACAGGATGTTGACGACCCATGGCTGCTGGGACAGCGAGGTGCAGCCGGTGAGGATCACGGCACCGGCGCTCGCGGCTGCGGCCTTGAGGAAATTGCGGCGCGTGTCAGCCATGGTCTTTCCCCTCGATGATGTAGCGCCCGGTGATCATGGAGCGGATGTTGTTCCAGGTGCCTGACAGAACGACCATGACGATGTGGACGATGAAGAAGGCCAGAAACGAAAACGCGCAGAGGAAATGAATGGTGCGCGCCGTCTGGCGTCCGCCGAATATCCAGAGCAGCTCTGGAAACGCGGCGTCCAGGGTCGGTGACATGGTGAGGCCGGTGAGGACGATCAGCGGCGCGACGATAAAGATGACTGCCCCATAGGCCATCTTCTGCAGGCCGTTATAGTGCCGCGCTTCCTCGCCCTTCGGGAATTTCAGTTGGGCGTGTGTGACGATCTCGTGTGGCAAATTCTTGAGGTCGTGCAGGTTCGGGATCAGTTCTTCCTGCGCATGCCGCGTGCCCAGCGCATAGGCGGCGAAGATCAGGCCGTTGGTCACGAACAGCCACGCAAAGAAAAAATGCCAAAGCCGCCCCATCGCAAGCCATTGGGGCCCTGGGATCGTCGCCCAATCCGGGAATCCGCGCGCGACGAGCTGGCCGTCGACCCTGGATGCGCCAAGCACGCCCGTTGTGTCGAAATGCCAGGGGCCGATCTGCGTGATGCCCTGCGTGACCGTGGTGTCGTGGCCAAAGGCTGTCATCGACAAGATGGGATGGTCGAAATCGGCGCTCTTGCCCCAATAAAGCGCGGGATGCGCATTGAAAATCTGCAACCCGCTGAGCAGCATCACGAACAGGATCACGGCATTCAGCCAATGCGTGATGCGGATCAGGAACGGGTGGCGATAGAACGCGTAGTACGGGCCTTGCGGCGCGAGGCCGAGCGCTCTGCGAATCCAGCCCGGGATTCGAGGGCGCGGTGCTGGCGCGGCATCGGCGGTCGACATGCTGGATCACCCCAAATCGGACCGCAGGATAGCAGCCTTTTACAGCTACTACGCAGCACCAGCCTTTCCGGTTTCACGCTTACGAACAAACATGTCATGGCCCGTGAAAGCGAGCCACCCGGTTGGGTTCTGCAGAATTCTGGTGGTTTCGTGACCGCGTCGCTTGGGCGGCCCGCACCAGGCGGGCCGTGACAGGTTTTGTTAATTTCCGGCCCAGCCCTGCGCGACAGCCGCGTCGTGGCGGGCGCGTTCAGGGCCGCCGAGGATCTGGCGGTTGAAGCCGATGCGCTTGAACCAGTAGTGCAAGCCGAGCAGGTCG